>NZ_JBFJYW010000024.1:0-19498 GCF_041622395.1 Pontiella sp.
CATTTTCTCCGATCACGAGTTACGCGCGGCGCTCGCCGCAAAGGGGTTCGAGAATACCGAGTTGGAGTGGATGCGATGTTCGGTTGCGGATGTGAAAACCGCGCTGGCTGAATTGCGAACGGGGGAACGGTTCACCGGAACGCATCACGAAACCTTCGCTATGCGCCGGGAGCAAGCCGAGGCCGTGGACAAGACGCACGACTACTTTCACTCCATCTGGCAGGAGGATAAGCACGCGGTTCCGCGCTTCCTTTGGAATGCAAAAATGCGCTTCGGCAAAACCTTCACCGCCTACCAGTTGGCAAAAAAACTCGGAGCAAAACGGGTGTTGGTGGTGACTTTCAAACCTGCCGTGGAGGATGCTTGGCAAACGGATTTGGAGTCCCATGTTGATTTTGACGGGTGGCAGTACCTTTCGCGTTCGACCGACAGTGACCCAACACAGATTGACCACAGGAAACCGGTCGTCTATTTCGGCTCTTTTCAGGATCTGCTTGGCCGAGACAAGGCGGGTAACATCAAACCGAAGAACGAATGGCTTCATGTCGTGAATTGGGATCTCGTGGTGTTCGATGAATATCATTTTGGTGCGTGGCGGGAGACGGCCAAAGAGCTTTTCGAGGGGGAGGAGGGTTCGGTTGCTAAAGAGGAGGCCAAGCTGGAGTACGCGCCCGGCCTCGAAAATGTGAACGAGGATCTGAGCGAACTTGCGGAGAAGGAAATTGAGTTTCTTCCCATCACAACAAAAGCCTATCTCTATCTCTCCGGTACGCCTTTTAAGGCGTTGGCCACAGGCGAATTCATTGAAGAACAAATCTTTAACTGGACCTACACCGATGAGCAGCGGGCCAAGGAAGAGTTTTCAAAGCAAAATCCACGTGCTCGAAATCCCTACGGTGCTTTGCCTCAAATGCGTCTGCTGACCTATCAAATGCCGGACGAGCTTTTGGCCATCGCAAGTTCGGGTGAGTTCGATTTGAATGTTTTTTTTGAAGCGTCCGGAAAGGAACTGCTGGCGCAGTTCAAACACAAGAATGATGTCCAGAAGTGGCTGGATATTATTCGCGGCGGGTATGCGCCCAAGTCGATCGAACATTTGAAGACGGGGACTCGCCCTCCATTCCCTTATTCGGATGTGCGCCTCCTGCCGTACCTTCAGCATTCGTTCTGGTTTATGCCGAATGTTGCGGCCTGCCATGCGATGGCGAATCTGCTGGCTGAAAAGCAAAATACCTTTTGGCATGACTACGACGTTGTCGTTTCTGCGGGGGCCTCGGCTGGTATTGGGCTGGATGCGCTACCGCCCGTGCGCAAAGCCGTAGGAAGTGGGTTTGAGACGAAAACAATCGTGTTGTCGTGCGGCAAGCTCACTACCGGCGTGACGGTTCCGCAATGGTCATCCATCCTGATGCTTCGCAATCTCAAATCGCCGGAGACCTACTTTCAAGCTGCATTTCGTGTGCAGTCGCCGTGGTCTATCAAGAACCCCAACGGTGATAATCCGAATGAAGAAGAAATTCTCAAGCCGGCCTGTTTTGTGTTCGACTTCGCGCCCACGCGCGCACTACGGCAGCTTTCCGAATATGGAATCGGTTTGTCGCCCAGCGAGCCGAATCCGGAAAATGCCGTGCGGGATCTCGTATCGTTCCTCCCCGTGCTGGCCTACGACGGTGCGAATATGACGCAGATTGACGCAGGGGGCATCCTCGATATTGCAATGGCGGGGACTTCCGCCACATTGTTGGCCCGCAAATGGGAGAGCGCACTGCTTGTCAACGTGGATAATGGAACCTTGCGCCGCATTCTCGATAGCGAGGAGGCAATGGCTGCCGTTGGGCGCATTGAGGGTTGGAGAGCGCTGGGTGATAACATCATTGAGACCATCATCAACAAGAGTGAAAAGGTCAAAGAGCTCAAGAACAAAGCGAAAGACGGCACCCTGACACCACAGGAGAAAAAAGAGCTGACGGCGGAGGAAAAGGAATATAAGTCCAAGCGCAAGCTTATCCAGGAAAAGCTGATCAAGTTTGCAACGCGTATTCCGGCGTTCATGTACCTCACTGATTTCCGCGAGAACACCCTGCAGGACGTAATCACCAAATTAGAGCCGGAACTTTTTCAGACGGTTACCGGCCTGACCGTTCAGGACTTCCACCTGCTTGTGAGACTTCGGGTGTTTAACACCGAACAGATGAACCAGGCCGTCTTCGCTTTCCGGCGGTATGAAGACGCATCGCTCCGCTACACGGGAATCGAGAGTCACGAGGGCCTAACTCATTATGGGCTGTATAATACTGTGGTGGCGGTTGAGTGAGTTGAGTTCCGATGCGGACGAATTCCCTGTCGCCCGCTCTTCCCAAATAAAGGCGCGACCCGTCGGTCACGCCTCAATCGTCACGCCTCAGTCGTCACGCCTGACGTTTTACTAATATGCGGTCACCGGAACGAAGCCGATTTCCTCGACCATTTCCTGCCCGTCTTCGGTCAGGTGGATGGTGACGAAGCGGTAGAGCGGGGAGCCGAGCTTCGGGTAGCCGTTGGTGTACATGAACAGCGGACGGGCGATCGGGTATTCGCCGGTCTGCACGGTTTCGGCGGACGGGTAGATGCCATTGATCTTGAGCGCCTTGACGGTTTTGTCGACGAAGCCGAGCCCGGCATAACCGATGGCGGCCGGGGTGCTCTGCACGCGCTGGCGGATGGCGCCGTTGGAGCCGACGTATTCGCAGTTCTCGTGGATCTTCTGTTTGTTCATCACGAGCCCTTCGAAGGTTTCGTAGGTGCCGGAGTTGGTGTCGCGCGAGATGGTCACGATCGCCTTGTCGGGCCCGCCGACGTCCTTCCAGTTGGAGATCTTGCCGAGGAAGATGTTGCGCACCTGCTCCACCGTCAGCGCCTGAACGGGGTTGGACGGGTGGACGAGGATCGGCAGACCGTCGAGCGCCACCACGTGGGCGACGGGCTGGATGCCTTTGTCGGCCGCGGCCTTGAATTCGGTGTCCTTCATCGGGCGCGACATGGCGGCGACATCGCAGGTGCCGTTGACCATGCTCTTGGCGCCGTTGCCGCTGCCGGATTCGGAGACGGTGATGTTCACGGAGGGGTTGGCGGCCATGTAGTATTCGGCGAACGCCTTGGCGATGGGGCCCACGGTGGTCGAGCCGTCGATGACGATCTTGTCGGCGGCGCCGGCGGCGCCTGCTACGGCTGCCGCCGCGGTGATTGCGAGGATCTGTTTTTTCATGGGAATTTCTCCGGGGTTGATTCTGTAGTCCTAACGGTCGTCCGTTAATGTGCTGTTTAAATTGCGGGGATGCGGTTAGGAGTTTGTGTCCAAAGTGTTAAAGCGGCGTTAGAAACAGCGCGGTTTTGGCAAAAAAAGCGGGCACCCCGAGGGTGCCCGTTTCCGTTTTGTTAGAATTTAACGGCGAGGTCGGCCAGGAAGGTGTTGACATCCGCCGCACTGCGGTTTTCGGTGATGAAGTAGGTCAGGCCGGCGGACCAGTTCTTGAGCAGCGCGTATTTCAGCTGGAACTTGTGGCCCTTGCCGCCCGTGCCGCCGCCCGAGAAGTCGCTGTCGGCGAGCAAGCCGATCACCGCGTCGGCTTCGAGGTCGCGGTAGTTGTAGTTGAAGCCGAGCTTTTTGTACTTGAGGCCGGCGCCAACCAGCCAGGCGGTGTCTTCATCGACGCCGTCGGCCGCGTTGACGATATAGTCGCCATAGAGGTAGAAGGGCACCACGCCATTCTTGATGTCGAGCTTCGTGAAACCTTCGATCAATCCGTAGCCATACTGCCAGTTTCCGTTTCCGTCTTCGGTGTTGCCGTTGCTCAGGGTCTTGGTTTTTACGATCTGAACGGTCTGCGCATCGCCGTTGTCGTCGGTGATGGTGGTCGTGCCGTTGTCGGATTCCGAGACCGGGATCTCGGTTCCGGCGATGTTGTCGTAGACGAAGGCGCCGCCGCCGAGGGTCCAGGTGAGGTGCTCGCCAAGGTCGACTTTGGCGGCCAATTGGCCCGCGCCCATGATGGCGTCGGTTGCCGGGTTGTCGGAAACCTTGTCCTGCCAACTGAAGTAGCCCAGATTGGCGATTAGCGTAAAGGCGTCGAACTCCTTTTCGTAGCCGAAGTTGAGGCCTTCGGGATTGACGTCCGAGTCGTACATCAGGTCGGAAACCTGTTCCCAGGGCTGCTTCATTTTGCCGACAACCGCCTGGAGGCCGTCGATCTTTTCGAAGGTGTAGCCCATGTACATGAGGTCGAGCCAGACCGCGCGTTTGTTGGCGAAATCCTCGAGGCTCTGGTTGGTGGACGTTGGGCTTTCGTCCGATCCGGTCGCCAGGCGGGCCCCCGCGAACACCCGGTCGTTCACGTCGGCATAGACGCCGATGCGGGCGCGGGCGCGCAGACGGGATTTGGTCGTGGTGTCATCGATCCCGACGTTCTCGAAGCGGGCGCGGATGTCGCCCTTGATCGCGATGTGGTCGGCCCAGCTTTTCTCGGCTGCGGGGGCGGTTTCGATTTCGTCCAGCCGCTTGCCGATCGCCTCGAGTTGCTGTTGCTGCAGGCGCACCTGTTCGCGCAGCGCGGTTGTTTCATCGACCTCCTCGGCCGCGAAGCCGGGCAGGGCCGAAGCCGCGATTCCCAAAACGATGCCATAAACAAAATTCTTTTTCATCGGTTCATCCTCCATTCAGGTTGTGTTCGGCAAAAATATTTCCAACGCAGGAAATCCCCTTCGCCTTTCGGAAGTGCCCGGCCTTGGCCCTGTTTTGGCTGGATTGTTTGGGGACTGTTTTCAAAACGACTCCCTTGTTTCCGAAATGTGAGGATATGGTCAGTCGGGAATGTTAGCGCAATATGAGGGCGTGGTTAGGGATTGGTAATTCATGGGAAAGTGGTTGGGGGTCAGATGATCCCTTCGCGGCCGAGTTCGCGGAAGATGCGCTCCACCTCCGAATGGGCAACCTCGATGAACTCCTCGTAGTCGGCCAGGTTTTGTCCCGTGGGGTCGGGAATGTCGCGGATTTCCTTTTCCTCGCCCTTCCATAGGTATTCCATCATCCGGAAAATCTTGCCGCCGGCCTTCGGGAACCGTTCGAGCAACTCGTCCTTCTGCCACTGCTCCATCACCAAAACGACATCGGCCTTGTTCACCAGTCTCGGGGTAAAGGGATCGGATTGGTGCCCGTTCAGGCTGAACCCTTTCGTGCGCGCCACATGCTTGACCACCTGGCTGGCCGAACTGCCCTGGCGCGCCCGTACGCCCGCCGAAAGGATCCGAACCTTCTTTCGCGCATACGGATAGTTCGACTTCAGGTATTGCTCCATATAGCCGTGCAGGTAGGCACTGCGCGTGATGTTCGCCTTGCACGCCACCACGATGGTGAACTTTTTCCCGAACAGGCCCATGGTCAATACTCCTCGTTCCAGCACGCGACCTGTTCCATGGACTGGAACGCCGTCATCTCGATCTGGATCGGGGTGAGGGCCACATAGCCGGATTGAACGACGCGCACGTCGGTGTCGGCCGAGTCGTCGAGCAGATCGAGCTCGCCGTCGAGCCAGTAGTATTTGTTGCCGCGCGGGTCGAGGTGGGTGGAAAACTTTTCCACGAAGCGGGAGCGGCCCATGCGGGCGGCCTTCATCCCCCGCAGTTCGGAGAGCGGTACGTTCGGAATGTTGACGTTGAGCAGGGTGCCGTCGGGCAGGGGATTGCGCGCCACCTTCGCCACGATGTCCGCGGCCACCTTGGCGGCGGTTTCCCAGTGCGGGTTCTGGAAGGTGCACAGCGAGAGCGCAATGGCGGGCACCCCGATGATGACCGCCTCGCTGGCGGCGGACACCGTGCCGGAATAGAGTACGCTGATCCCCGTGTTGGAGCCGAGGTTGATGCCGCTGACCACGAGGTCCGGCGGGTCGTCCCGGTGCAGCAGGCAAAGGGCCAGCTTGATGCAGTCGGCCGGGGTGCCGCCGACGGCGGTCCCGAAGTGCTGGTCGTCCTTTTCGACCGAGATGGATTTGATGGGATCGGTCAGCGTAATGGCGTGCCCGGCCGCGCTGCGTTCGGTGTCGGGGGCGCACACGTGCAGCTCGCCGAGGTGGCCGATGGACTTGTAGAGTTCCGCGATCCCTCGCGCGTGGATGCCGTCGTCGTTGCAAAGTAGGATTTTCATCCGGCCAATATGGCGGGGCCTTGGCAAAACATCAATGGCAAAGGAATCTTGCGAATGGATGGGCGGGCGGCCGCAATGCAAACCTTTGTCGACTTTATAATGACGTTCCGGCCCTTCCCGTATTATAAACACCGCCAACGAGGACGGTTGCCATGGATTTGATCGAAGAACTGGAAAAGCTCGACGCGATGTACAACAACGGGACGCTGACGGACGAGGAGTTTGTCAAAGCCAAGGATGCCCTGCTCGCCAAGTACCAAAGCTCCGGGCAAAAATTCAAGCAGGCCGTCGGCGATCTTTCGTCCGACGAGTCCGTTTGGGGCGTCCTCATCCACCTGTCGCAGTTCGGCGGCTACCTCATTCCCCTCGGCGGTTGGCTCCTGCCGATCTGCCTTTGGCTCATCAAGCGCAACGATTCGGAGACGATCGACCGCCATGGCCGGATCGTCATCAACTGGATCATCTCCCAGTTGATCTACGGAATCCTCTTCACGTTGCTCTGCTTTGTGCTGATCGGCATCCCGCTGTTGATCGTCCTGGGGATCGTCGCGTTCGTCTATCCGATCGTCGGCGCCGTCAAGGCCAGCTCCGGAGAGGTCTGGGACTATCCCGGCAACCTGCGGTTCCTTTAGTCGCGCGTCCTTCCGTTAAAACAAGTCGGATATCCGCGCGCAGCGTTCCCTCGCGCAGTAGTACACGGGAAACCTCGAGCTTTCGGATGATTTTCAACCACCCGCTTCGCTAGAGGTCACAGAGCTCAGAGGGGATATGTATATATGAGCCTCTGTGTCTCAGTGCCCTCTGTGGTGAAAAAACGAAGTTCTAGGTGATGCGCTGCAGTAGGGCCTCCCGCGAACTTGCATCCCGTGGCCCGATGGGCATACCTTTGCGCGCATGTTTATCATCAACAGCATCGCACCGATCTTCCTGCTGATCGCATTGGGAAAGGTTTTGCAGAAGAGCGGTTTCTTCCCGGAGGCGTTTTTCAAAAGCCTGAACCGGTTTGTCTTTTGGCTGGCGTTGCCGTGCTTGCTGATCGGCAGCATTAGCTCGGCCAAGCTGGAGTTCGGAACCATCTCGCGCATCGTGGCGTTGTTTGCCGCGGCCACGTTGCTGAGTCTCGCCCTTGCCTGGGTCGTTGCGCGCATGCTGAAACTGCCCGCGCCGACCAAGGGGGCGTTTATCCAGGGGGCGTTTCGCGGCAACGGGGCGTTCGTGGGGCTCCCCGTCATCGTCTACAGCCTGGCGGAGGCAAATCCCGAGGCGCATACCTTGGGTACGGTGGTGCTGGCCCCGGTCGTGGTCATCTTCAACGTGCTGAGCGTCGGCGTCTTGCTGCACTATGGCAAAAACAAACACGGTGCCGGCGAATCCGTTGCCACCTTTTTGCTGCAGATGGTGAAGAACCCGCTGCTGATGGCGTGTTTGCTGGGCATTGCCCTCAACCTGCTGGGCATCGGGTTGCCGGTCTTCCTGGCCCGATCGCTCGAGGCCCTGGGCAAGTCGGCGCTGCCGCTGGTGCTGATGGGCATCGGCGCCGGACTGGCGTTCGAGCGCTTGAGAGGGGCCGCGTCCCCGTCGCTGATCGCATCGCTGATCAAGGTGGTCGCCGCCCCGGCGCTGGGGTTTTTGCTGGCCGGGCTTTTCCAGCTCGACCTGACCGGAAAAATGATTGCGATCTTCTACCTCGGCTGCCCGGCGGCGGGCATGTCGTATGTCATGGCCGACGTGATGGGCAACGACGCCACGCTGGCCGGACGAATCATTGCCGTCAGCACCTTGCTCTCGGCCATCACCATCCCTATCATCATCGCCATTGGCCTTTAATATGATCGTCTTCAAAAACATATCCCTGCACGTCCACCGGCAAACGTTGCTGGATGGGGCGGACCTATCGATTGCCCTCGGCGAAAAGGCGGTGATCCGCGGCCCGTCGGGCTGCGGCAAGAGCTCGCTGCTCAAGAGTGCCGTCGGCATCCTTCCCCTCGCGAGCGGTTCCATCGCGGTCGATGGGCAGGAGCTCTCCGCCGAAACCATCGGCGGAATCAGAGGCCGCATCGCGTTCATTGGCCAGGAGCCCGTCTTGGGCGCGGACACGGTTCGCGAAGCCTTGCTGCTGCCGTTCTCCTTCAAGACCCACCGCGGCAACCGTCCGCCGGACGACCGCGTGCTCGAAGCGCTGCACGACCTGCACCTCGGCGAAGAGATTCTCGACAAGCCCTCCAAACGGATTTCCGGCGGCGAAAAGCAACGCATCGCCCTGGCCCGTGCCTTGCTGCTAGGCAAAGACATCTTTTTGGCGGATGAGGTCACCTCCGCCCTCGATCCGGAAAGCAAGGCCGCCGTGATGGAGCGGCTTTTCCGGCCGGGTATCACCTTGTTGTCCGTCTCGCACGATCCCGACTGGATCGCAAAATGCAACCGCGTGATCGGCATCGAGAACCACCGGCTGACGGAGGAGAGCGCATGATTGTGGAAGTGGACATGCCCTCCATGCTTTCGATGTTTGCGCTGCTGCTGATTCCGATCGGCGTCTTCATCTATCTCGGCATCGGCCTCGTGCGCGAAACGATTTTTTCGGCGCTCCGCATGACGGTGCAACTCCTGCTGGTCGGGCTCTACCTGAAATATATTTTCGTGCTGAACAATGGCTGGGTCAACCTGCTGTGGGTCGTCGTCATGATGGTGGCGGCCAATGTCAGCATCCTCGGCAAGGCGGGCCTGAAGCGACGGCTGTTTTTCTGGCGCTCGCTGACGGGCGTGGCCACCAGTACGCTGGTGGTGAGCGGCTGGTTCATTCTCGTCGCCATCCGGCCCGAGCCCTTCTACGACGCGCGCTACATGATCCCGATCATCGGCATGATCCTCGGCAACTGCCAGCGCAGCAACGTGCTGAGCCTGGAGCGTTTCTACAGCGGCATCCGCAAGAACGAGCAGGAATTCATCACCTACCTCATGCTCGGCGCCACCCTGCGCGAGGCGGTCTTCCCCTATCTGCGCACCTCGATCAAGGGCTGCGTCAATCCGTCCATTTCCACGATGGCCACCATGGGCATCGTTTCGCTCCCCGGCATGATGACCGGGCAAATCCTCGGCGGCGCCATGCCGATGGCCGCGATCAAATACCAGGTCGGCATCATGCTTTGCATCTTCACCGCCATGGTCATTGCCGCCATCGTCAACATCCTGCTGAGCCTCCCCGTTGCGTTCGATGACCATCAGCGTCTAAGGCTTGATGTCTTCCAATAAACATTGCATTGTCTTGCAAGTGGGTCGCGTTTTCCGCCGACCCGAACGGAGAGGGATATGAATAAAAAACTGCCGGTATCTATCACCGGAGCGGCGCTGGTTGTTGCGTTGGCGTGCATTGTGTCGGCCGTTGCTTCGCAGGCGAAAGCCCGGAAATCCGCGAAGGAACTCCACGCGTTGCGGGCGCAGATTGCCCGGATGAAGGCGTTTGTTCCCGGTGTCGGCACCCCGATCTACACCCCCGGCGAACCGCCCGCCACCAACGCGGTGGCCCTGGTGGAGCATAGCACAGCCCCGCGCGGCCCGCGCGATGACGAAGCGGCCGATCCGCAGCAAAGAAGCCGCCCGTCCCGCGAATCGTTCGAGGACCGCATGGCCAACATGAAGGCGGAAGATCCGGAAGGCTATGCCGAAATGATCCGGCGCAGGGAGGAGGCCCAGCAGATGATGCGCTATGGCCTGGCCGAACGCACCGCCACCTTCCTGGATCTCGACACCTCGGGCATGACCGAGCAGGAACGCGCCAACCACGAACGCCTGGTAACCAAAATGGCCAACATCTGGGAGCTGAGCGCAAAATTCCAGGATCCCGAAGCCGCTCCCGACCGCGAAGCCATGCGCGAGCTTTTCATCGAGATGCGCGAAGTCCGGCCGCTGCTGGATCTGGAGCGCACCGCCATGTTCAAGCAACTCGGCTTCGAGCTGGGCTACGAAGGCGAAGATGCCGACGTTTTTGCCGCCCATGCCGAAGAGATCATTTCCGCCACTTCGCTTCAGATGCCGGACGGCCGCGGCGGGCAAGGCGGCGGGCGCGGGCCGGCCGGCGGCGGCCGCTAAAGTTGCCGGGCCGGCCTCGGAGGGAAAGACGCGCATGAAGATTGGAATCCTTTCCGATACCCACGGCAACCTGCCCGCCACCCAGGGCGCGGTGGAGGCGTTCCGTGCGGCGGGCGTTTCGGCGATCTTCCATTGCGGCGACATCGGCGCGTTCGAGGTGCTGGAAAAGCTCTCGGTTTTGCGGGTGCCCGTTCATGCCGTGCTCGGCAACGTCGATGCCTATGCGGATTCGTGGCGGTTTGCCCCGGACCGGCAGGGAATTAATCTGCATGGAACGTTCGGCGACATCGCGTTGGCGGGCTACCGCATTGCGCTGTTGCACGGCGATGATGCCCGGCGGTTCGACCAAGCGGTGGCATCGAGGGATTTTGACTTTGTCTTTTCCGGCCACTCGCATGAATTCCACGATTATGCCGTAGGGGAAACGCGTTGCATCAATCCCGGCACGGCGGGGCGGGGAACGCCTTGCACCTGTGCGGTGCTCGATCCCGGTTCGGGAACGCTGCAAAAGGTGCGGATTTAGTGGGTCCAACCCTTGCTGCGTTCGACCGCCTTGAGCCATTGGGCGAAACGCGCATCCGCTTCGTCGGCGGAGATCTGCGGTTCGAACACGCGGTCGATTTCGCGGACGGCCGCAATGGCGTCGAGGCCATCCCAGAAGCCGACGGCCAGCCCCGCCAGCGCGGCGGCCCCGAACGCGGTGGTTTCGACCATCTTGGGGCGTTCCACCGGAACCTGCAGCAGATCGGCCTGGATCTGCAACAGGAGGTCGTCCGCCGTTGCGCCGCCATCGACCCGCAAAGATTCCATCGGTTGGGCCGCATCCTTCTCCATCGCACGCAACACCTCCATGGACTGGAAGCAGATGGCTTCCTGCGCCGCCCGGGCAATGTGGGCGCGGCCCGTTCCGCGGGAGAGGCCAACGATGGTCCCGCGCGCATGCGGGTCCCAGTGCGGCGCGCCGAGCCCGGCGAAGGCGGGCACCAGGTAGACGCCGCCCGTATCGGGGACCTGCGCCGCCAACTGCCGGATGTCGGAGGAGTGTTCGATGATCCCCAGCTCGTCGCGCAACCATTGGACGACGGCGCCTCCGATGAAGACGCTGCCCTCCAGCGCATAGTTGACGGTGTTGCCCAGCTTCCAGGCCACGGTCGTCAGCAATTGGTTGGCGGAGGCGACGGGTTGGGTGCCGGTGTTCATCAGCAGGAAGCATCCGGTGCCATAGGTGTTTTTCGACGAGCCCGGTTCGTAACAGGCCTGCCCGAACAAGGCGGCATGCTGATCGCCCGCGATGCCGGAAATCGTGCAGCCGCATTCGCACAGGAAGCGGTCGACCGCGCCGTAGGATTGGCTCGACGGGCAAACCTCGGGCATCATGCTGCGCGGGATGCCGAGGATCTCCAGCAACTCGTCGTCCCATTCCAGCGAGTGGATGTTGAACAGCAGGGTGCGCGAGGCATTGGTGACGTCGGTGAGGTGCCGCGAACCGTGGGTCAGCTTCCACATCAGCCAGGAATCGATTGTGCCGAACGCCAACTCGCCGCGTTCGGCCTGGGCGCGCGCACCATCGATGTGGTCGAGCATCCACTTGATCTTCGTCCCGGAAAAGTAGGGGTCGAGCCTGAGCCCCGTCTTTTGCTGGAACAGCGCTTCGGTGCCGTCGGCCTTCAGTTTGGCGCAGATGTCCGCCGTTCGGCGGTCCAGCCAGACGATGGCATTGTGGATGGGTTCGCCGGTTTTGCGGTTCCAGACCACGGTGGTTTCGCGCTGGTTGGCGATGCCGATGGCCTGGATGTTTTCCGCGTGCATGCCGGCATGGTGCATCGCTTGCAGGGCCGTTTGCTGCTGCGTCTGCCAGATCTCCTCCGGGTCGTGTTCCACCCAGCCGGGCTGCGGATAATATTGCTTGAATTCGCGCTGCGCAACCCCGCGCACGTTGCCGGAATGATCGAACAAGATCGCTCGCGAGCTCGTCGTTCCCTGATCCAATGCCAATACGCATTCCATAGAGCGGCAGTATAGGGCCCGGCCGAGCGATTTGAAGAACTATTTAAGGCCAAGATAGCGCTTGTCGAGCAGGTAGCCGGGGCGGACGTCTTTCATCGAGTGGAGCATGCTTTTCCCGAGGTTCGGGAAGTCGGTTTCCAGTTCCTTGAGCAGGCGTTCGATCCGCGCGCGGTCGCCGGATTCGTCGAGCCGTTCGGAATAGTCGCATTGGCCCAGGACGGGGAACCCGTAGGCCTCGGCGCAGGTTTCGATCAAGTCCTTCGGGGCATGGCAGAGCGGCCGGATGACGCGTAGCTTGCCGCCGTTGCCCGGCACGTTCGGGCCCATCGTCTTGAGCCCGGTGCCGCGGAAGAGGCCCATCAGCAGGCTGACGCACAGATCGTCGCGGTGGTGCCCGAGCGCGAGTTTGTTGGCGCCGATTTCCTCGGCATAGCCGTGGATGAATCCGCGCCGCAGGCGGGAGCAGAGTCCGCACGGCTTGCTGTCGGCTTCTTTTTCAACGATCAACCGCGCGATCGGCGTTTCGATCACCTTCAGGTTCCATCCCTGTTCCTCGGCATAGGCCTTGAGCGGGGCGTGGTCGATGCCGCCGAAACCTTCGTCGATGGTCACGGCAAAGAGGTCGAACTTGACCGGGGCGCGTTTTTGCAGGCGGGCGAGGACCTGCATCAGCATCATCGAATCGACTCCGCCGCTGATCCCGGCCAGCAGGCGGTCGCCGTCCTGGATCATCTCGTATTCCACGACCGCCGTTCCGGCAAGCCGGCATAACTGTTCGTACGGCGCGCCCATTATTTTTTCCGGATGGCCGACTTGATTTCCCGCAGTTCGGGGGCCTTGAGGGCGATGGCGAGCAGGAGATAGGCGGTGCCGCCGGCGGCGACGGCGAGGGCAACGGCGGAGAGCTGGGCGAACTTGGCTGGCAAAAGGGTGCCGAGCAGGGGTTCCGAATAGCGCGCCACCGCCCAGGCGGCGGCCCCCATCATGAGCGCGCAGGCGAGGTAGCGGACGAAGCTTCCGGCAATGGCTTCCCATTGGATCCGTTCGATCTTCCGCGACAGCAGGAAGCCGAGCGCGGTCATGCCCATGGCTTCGGCGGCAACGGTCGAAAGGGCCATGCCGGCATGTTTCCAATATTCGGGCAGCGTGAGAATGAACACGATGTTCAGGGTCAGGTTGAGTACCACGGTGTAGACGCCGATGCGGACGGGCGTCTTGGTGTCCTGCAGGGCATAGAAAGCCGGGACGAACACCTTGGCGGCGCTGAAGACGACGAGCCCGGGGGCATAGAACATGAGGGCCCGGGCGCTGAGCCGGGTGGAGTCGGCCCCGAAGCTTCCGCCCCATTCGAAAATGGCGCCGAGGATATTCGGCGCCAGGACGAGCAGGCCGACTGCGGCGGGCGTCATGATGAAGGCGAGGTGGCGCAGGGAGGAGGTGATGGTGGCGCCCATGGCATCGTTTTCGCCTTTGGCCGCATGCGCGGAGAACGTCGGTAGCAACACGGTGCCCATGGCGGTGGCAATGATGCCAAGCGGGAAGTAGATCATCCGTTCGCTGTAGAACAGGGCGGCGGGGGCCCACGGGCCGATCCACATCGCGAGCAGGCGGTCGATCAGGACGTTGAACTGGGTGACGGCCATCCCGAGCGCCGCCGGCCCCATCAGCAACAGCATTTGGCGGACGCGCGGATCGTTCCACTGGCAGGAACACCGAAAGGGGCAGCCGAAGCGCTTGAGCGCGGGAAGCTGGATGGCGACCTGCGCGGCCCCGGCCAGCAGTACGCCCCAGGCCAGCACGGTTGCCCGCGAGGCGGGGTCCTGGCCAACCAGCGGGAACACGGCCAGCATCACGACAATCAGGATCAGGTTGAGCAGGCTCGGGGCAAAGGCCGAGGTGGCGAAGTGTTGGTACGAGTTGAGCACCGCCATGGAAAGGGCCGCCATGCAGATGAGCAGGACGTAGGGAAACATGATCCGCGCCAGCTCGAAGGTGACCTGCCATTTCTCGGTGCAGTCGGGCAGTCCGATCCCGACCGAGAAGAGCAGGACGCCGATGAGGGCGATCAGGGTGAGGAAGGCGGCGGTGAGGGTGGCAACCTTTGCGGCCATGTCCCACGCGGCCTTGTCGCCCTGTTTCGTTCGGGTTTCGATGAAGACGGGGATGAAGGCGGCCGAGAGCGCCCCTTCGCCGAAGAGCCGGCGGAAGAGGTTCGGGATCGTGAACGCCACGAAAAAGGCGGAAGCGAGCAGCGACGTGCCAAAGTGGAAGGCGATGAAGATGTCGCGGAGCATGCCGAGGCCGCGACTGAGCAGCGTAAAGCCGCCCACCACCCCGACCGAACGGATTACCTGATTGTGTTTCAAGCAATAACCTCCAAAGAGGAATGTTCAAGGCGGCAGGGGGACCGGGGGGGCTTGGCATGGGGCGCGTATGCCGGTTGGTTCTTCATTCTGAAATCTCGATTCTTGGATTGGTCGCGGCGCTACCGCCTCGGTTTTGATTGCGTTGGACGAACGAAATAACTAAATGTATGGCATTCAAAAGAGCAGATCAAAACAGAACGGATTCAATTTATGACCGACCCAGGGACCATATTGCAGGGCGACGATGCCGCCATCAAAGCGTCGTTCAAGGAGATGAACGACCTTCCGGTCGATTGGGATTTGAGCGACAAGCAGGTCGAGCCGTTGCGCAAATACCAAACCACGATCGCCAACCCGGCGGCGGTTTCGGGGCCGGGCACCTTTCTGCGCAAGGCGATGCGGACCATCCGCTTCGAGCCGACGGATCAGCCGGGGTGGTGGCTCGACCGCACCGACCTGCCGCATACGCTGCCGATCCGCGTCGGGATTTCCAATGTTTGGACCACCGGGCAGATCGTGAGCAACATCGTGCTGCGCAGCGGCAACCCGCACAACTATGTCCGTATGGTAGAGCACATCGTTTCGCTGCGCATGGGCATGGGAATCGACAATCTGATGATCAAGATCGACTCGGGCGATCCGCCGCTGTTCGCGCAGGGGAGTTTGGATCTGGTCGAGGCGTTCGATCAGTGCGGCAAGGTGACCGGCGACAAGCCGGTATCCTACGTCACCGTCAAGGAACCGGTTACCGTGGGCGGGGCCTACGGCGATTTCATTACGCTTGCCCCGCCGGACGATCTGGAAAACCCGCAGCTGACCGTCGATTGCGCCGTCAATTTCAAGACCGCCATCGGGCAGCAGCGCATCGTGTTCCCGGTTTGCGAAGAGCTGACCCGCATGGCTTCGGTTGCGCGCACCAACACCTCGTATGGCAAGATGCTCTACTGCGCTACGGTCGGCAAGTTGTTCGCCGACATCCGCAACCTCGGCTACAACAAGCAAAACGTTTCCATTGCCGGGAAAAACCGCTACATCAACGAACCGCGCCTGTTGCACGAAGGCAAGCCGCTCGAGGCCGTCTGGCACCGCGCGGTGCTCGATATGCTCGCCGCGATCGCCCTGATCCAAAACGGACGCTTCGTCGGCAAGATCAAATCCTACAAGGCCGGGCACCGCCTCGACTGCGAAATGGTCCGGCAACTCTATCTCAATCAAGTGCTTGTACCGTTGGAGGATCTGAGTTGATGCATCAATGGAAACGGGTTTTCGGGTGTTCCGTTTTTCTGTTTGTTGTTGGTGCCAGCCTTGGAGACAGCTTCTTTGTTGATGCAACCGCCGATGGAACGGGGGATGGGTCGAGCTGGGAGCAAGCGAAGAAGACGATCCAGGCCGGCGTGGACTTGGCAATGGATGGCGATACCGTTTGGGTGGCGGACGGTATTTATTTCATGGCTACGCCTGTGGTGATCACGAATGGAATTCACCTTGAAAGCGTGGGAGGCCCTGAGTCGACCACAGTTAATGGAGATGGTGCATCTTCTTGTTTCATCCTTGGAAACTCGACTTGCGTTGTTTCGGGGTTTTGCATTGCCAATGGAGTGACCAACTACACCACGGAAGGCAGTGATATTGCCGGGAATGGTGGAGGCGTCGCTTGTTCGGGGACGCAACCAGTCGTTACAAATTGTGTTTTTGTTGGCAATCGAGCAGCCACCTATGGCGGTGGGATGTATATGGGGACGGCAAGAAATTGTGTTTTTCGCGATAATACAGCCCAAAAAGGGGGAGGCCAGTTCGGAGGGACGGCATGGAATTGCACGTTCATCGCCAACACCGCCAGTGACGGAGGGGGAGGCAGGGCGAGTGGATCGGCCTTTGACTGTACCTTTAGTGAAAACTCGACCGTTTATTACGGTGGTGGAATGGCCGGTGGTTTGGCAAGCAATTGTTGCTTTGAGGCCAATTCGGCAGGATTTGGCGGCGGGATGTACGCCGGAGTGGCGAACCGTTGCTTTTTCCGGTTTAACCAGGCCAACTCGGGCGGGGGAATCGAGCAGGGCAAAGCAAGCTCTTCTGTTTTCAGTGCGAATCAAGCGCTGTTTGGTGGCGGGGGGATGTCTGGCGGAGAGGCAACTCAGTGCACTTTTAGCGGGAACAGAGCTCATTATGGCGGGGGAATGCGCTCGGGAACGGTCAGCAATTCCATACTATGGCATAATTATGCCGAATTATCGGGCACTGATCTCTACGGGACTCTTGCGACTTATTGTTGTTCCCCGGACGTTGTGCATGGTGTCGATGGTTGCATAACCAATAACCCCCAGCTTGTTACGGATTCGCATATTGGTGGGACATCCCCATGCATTTCGGCCGGCCAAGCTTCGTCGGTCGTTGACGTGGATATCGATGGGGAGGCATGGGCAATCCCTCCGTCTATGGGATGCGATGAGTACGTTGGGCATGAACCGATGGGCGAGCCGGTTTTCTTATCGCTACAAGGGGCGACCAATTTTGCGACGGGATACGCCATTGAGTTCCAAGTCGTCATCCAAGGCGTAGCTTCGGAAAGCATGGTGGATTTTGGGGATGGAGCTTCGGCAACAAACATACTTGGACGCATATCGCATCAATGGAGAGATCCTGGTGATTATGCCGTTGTTCTTTCGGTGATGAACGGAGCCATGGCCGGTTATGCTCGTTGCACCCAAAGCGTTCATGTTGTTTCTAGCGATGAAAGCATGGTTTATGTTTCGCCGCACGGAAGTGCACAGAACGATGGCTGTAGTTGGTTGTCTGCAAAGGGAACGATCCAGGGCGGCGTGGATGCCCAAGGGGTTTTGGGCGGCGTGATAATGGTCGGCAACGGAACCTATTTGGTTGGGTCGGCGATTAAGGTAGCGAAAGGGGTTCGGATCAAAAGCGCGGCGGGGGCAGAATCCACCATTATTGACGGGAATGGAGCGAGCCGTTGTTTTGATCTGGGAAGTTCAACGTGCTCCATTGATGGGTTTACTATCCAGAACGGCTACACGATCAGTAGTGGGGGTGGTGTTTTTTGTTACGGTTGTGTTCCCGAAATTCTGAACTGCGTACTGATTGGAAATTATGCGAAATATAGTGGAGGCGCCCTGTACGGCGGGAGGGCCGAAAACTGCCTTTTTGTCGAAAACGCATCGAAAGCCGGTGGGGCGCAACGAAGCGGAATCGCACAAAACTGCACATTCAGCGGGAACGTAGCAACCTCTGGTGAAGCTGTTTTCGTGGGCAGATTAAGCAATTGTATCTCTTGGCCAGACTCCGTGTCGGGGAATCCGCTAGTGACGAACGCGTGCTGCTTCAACGACCCCATTTTCGGGAGTACGAATACAGGGGATTATGGATTAACTGCCGAATCCCCTTGTATCGATGCCGGCATTGCAGCTTTTTCGACCCAAGTTGAGGATCTTGCGGGAAGCCCACGAATATTCGGCGGTTCGATCGACCTAGGGGCATTTGAGTTTCCCGTGACCCGCAACACACCCGTTGCGGTGCCAACGCAATGGATGGTCGAGCATGGATTCAGTGGGGATTCCGATGCCTTGGACGATCAAGACGAAGACGGCATGATCACATGGGAAGAATATGTTGCAGGAACCCTCCCGTCAGATCCCGAGTCCTTTTTCCGTGTTGGAATAGCCGGGGACGCTACGCGATATGTGGTTTCTTGGTTTCCCTCGATCACTGGACGAAAGTATTTTGTGCAGGGAACCGATAACCTGATGGATAGTTTTCATACCCTAGTGGAAGTGGATTTTACGGATGGCTCTTGGACCAACAATATGTTGGACCCGTTGGGATTCGTCCGGATACAAGTAGAGTTGGAATAGGAGGAGCCGAAAAAATGAAATCGTATCGGAAAGAACTTTGGTTTCAGGCGCCGCAACGCCGCCAAATCATCCACATCACGCCGCAGATCGAGGAGTGCCTGCGCGAGTCGGGGATCAAGGAAGGGCTTTGCCTGGTCAACGCCATGCACATCACGGCTTCGGTGTTCATCAACGATAACGAAAGCGGGCTGCATTCCGACTACGAGCGCTGGCTCGAAAAACTGGCGCCGGAAAAGCCCTACGACCAGTATGCCCACAACGGCTACGAAGACAACGCCGATGCCCACCTGAAGCGCACCATCATGGGCCGCGAAGTCGTGGTGGCCGTGACCAACGGCAAGCTGGATTTCGGCCCGTGGGA
This sequence comes from Pontiella sp., assembly GCF_041622395.1. Lineage (NCBI taxonomy): Bacteria > Pseudomonadati > Kiritimatiellota > Kiritimatiellia > Kiritimatiellales > Pontiellaceae > Pontiella > Pontiella sp. The sequence continues at coordinate 18,862 of NZ_JBFJYW010000024.1, forward strand.
AGCCATCTTCTACTACGAACTCGACGGCAAGCGCCAGAAGCGTGCGCTGGTGAAGATCATCGGGGAATAACACCCGCGCAAAGCATCATTCCTCCAGGATATACATGTAGCCGGAGACGCGGGCGCGGAACTGGCCCGTTGCCAGATTGCCATCGTCGATGATTCCGTCGATTTTCGCCATCTGTTCGGTCGTCCAATCGGGGCTGTGCACGGAAACTGCGGCACTTACCCCAAACTGGCCGTTGTCCCAATCCCACTTGCCGCCGATCACGGTGTCTTCGGTCCAGTCGGCATTGCGCAAGTAACCAGACATGCCGGAGGGCATCCGGGACGGGGTGGTGTCGGGCGGGTAGGTCCCGAAGTCGAGGGCGTATTGGACAAAGGCCTGCCCGGCGGCTGTTATCTCGGCGGCAAAAATGCGGTTGCGCGTTCTGATGCCCGCATGGTTCATGGCGGGGATGCTCAACGCGGCCAGCAGACCGATGATTGACGATACAATCATGATCTCTATCAGGCTGAAGCCGCTCTTGTCTTGTCCATGCACAATGAAATTTTAAAGCATTTTGAGTGCTATTGTGCTTCCCTTAAAAAGGAGCGGGCCAGTGCAGCGCATCACCTAGAACTTCGTATTTTCACC
>NZ_JBFJYW010000025.1:0-19285 GCF_041622395.1 Pontiella sp.
GCGGTGCGCCACGCCTCGATCAGGTGCGGGGTATCGACCGGCAAGCCTTCGTCCTGCCCCTTCGTGGTGCCCATGTCGTACATCTGCAAGTCGGTGTAGTAGGGGGCGGGGTGGCAGTGGTTGCAGCCGAGCCGTTCGAAAACCGCCTGGCCAAGCTGCGCCTTCGCGCTCAATTCGCCGTCGACCAGATAGGGGCTGGGCACGGGCTGCAGGCTCTTGAGGTAGGCGTCGATGGCCTCCGCATCCGCTTCCGGCCGCACGGCGAACTGGATGTGGCGGATGCCGGCGCGGACGGCGGTTTTGGCATCGGCGCGTACGCCCAGCCACATCGCGCGCGGCGTCTGGTGCGATAGCAGCATCGTCTTGACGTTTTTCGGGTTGCCCATGCCGTCGTTGAGCAGGTCCCAGTTGATGGCGTCGGTGCGCGCGTCCGGATGGCAGGTGGCGCAGCTGAGCCAGTTCTGGAAGCACAGCGCCGAGTCGTTGAAAAAGATTTCGCCCTGCCGTTCCGCGGTCAATTCCTGTGGCGGGCCCAGCGGAAAGACGCCGCTGCGCGTACTCCAGTCCTCCGCGACGCGCACCACTTCGAGCGTGTCGGAATAATAGTTGCCGATATAGATGAATTCCCCGTCGACCGCCAGCGAGCGCGGGCCCTTGCCTTCGAGCGGGATGCGCTTGCGCATGCCGGAGAGAAACGAAAGGTTGTTGTGCGCGTTGAGGTGCGCCGCCCCCGCGGTCGCCTGCGCTTCGGCGGCAACCTTCGCCGTCATGGCCGGCAGATCGATCAGGCTGATCTCATGGTTGCCCGCCGAGGAGACCACCAGCGTCTGGCCGTCCTTCGAAAAGCCGATCGCCCACGGATTCGGAAACCCCCGGTCGACATCGTCGAGCAGCACGGTGTATTTGAGCTCCTGCGAGGCGACGTCGATCACGCTGAGCGCATCGGTCGAAACCCAGCCGCGTTCCAGCTGCGTGGTGGGAACGAGGAAGCGCGCCATCAGGTGGGTCGCGAAGACGGTCTTGCCGTCGGGGGAGATCCGTACGCCGCGCACGCCCTCGGCCCCGTTGACCAAGGGGATGGTTTTGACTTCCCGGGTCGCGGTGTCGATGACCGAAATCTTGGAGGCGACATAATCGACGTCCGCGCGGCCGTCGGGGATATGGTTGCCGACGAACAGGAAGCGTCCGTCGTGCGTCAGGTCGGCGGCGGTCGGTTCGCGCAGCACCGCCACGCGGGCCGTGGTTTTTCCCGAGGCCAGGTCGATGAACGAAACCTCGGTGTCGAAGCGGTTGCAGACATAGAGCGTGGCGCCGTCGGGCGAAAGGATCGGCGCCATCGGCGTATGGCCCGCTTCGATTTCGCGGACCACCCGGCCGTCTTCCACCACCCAGACCCGGCCGTTAGGCCCGCCGCCGGTAACGTAGAGCGTCTTCCCGTTTTTCGAAAGGGTCGCGTTGGTCGGTTCGCCGGGCAAGGCCGTCGTCCGCACCACCGTCCGCGTCGTCAGGTCGAAATCCAGCAATTGATTCGATGTGCCGGCGACGATGTGGATGGTTTTGCGGTCCTTCGAAAGAACCACGTCGCTCGGCGAGAGATAGCTTTGGGCAAGACCGGCCGAAAGTGTCGTGAGCAGCGCTAGGATGACGGGTACAATTTTCATACAAGATTTTGGGTTCGAATCAACGAAAGGTCCCCGAAAAAAGGGGCCGGATCAATGTCACAAAGAACGCCCCCCAACGCAAACCATGGACACCAAAACTCGTCCGCTCCGGCGCGGTGTGGTGTCTGGTAGAGCCGCCGCTGCGAGGTGGCTCCGTGGCCGATGCCCGGCGCATGCCGTCGGGGTTGTTGCCACGAAAGAGCGCAACGATCCCAAAGATGCATTCCGGGGGCTCTCGCAACCAAGGCACGGGGCCCGTGCCGCTCCATGATCGATAGACCGCGCCGCACGGAAGCCGGCGCGGTGTGGTGTCTGGTAGAGCCGCCGCTGCGAGGTGGCTCCGTGGCCGATGCCCGGCGCATGCCGTCGGGATTGTTGCCACGAAAGTGCGCAAAGATCCCAAAGATGCATTCCGCAGGCTCTTGCGGCCACCGATCTCCCAATCCGTTTTGATCCGTGGCTCCGGTTTCCATGCCGTGGCTCCGGTTTCCATACCGGAGTTCAGGGTGGCGGAAAACACCGGATCGGAATCCGGTCTAAAAACCTCTCCTGTCCGGCCTCCATCACCATGAAACTCAACGAAGATCCTGAAAAATACCCTTTTCAGGGGATAGGCAGAGGGGGGATTTTTTGCGACCATCTTTAGGTTTCGATGAAAATGGTTTTGGAAGATGCGGTGCTGGACAGGGCACGAAAAACACAAAGGGAGATCACGATGAGAAAAATTATTGGAATGGCCGCGCTGGCGCTGGGGCTGGCGGGCGCGTCGAATGCGGCGATTCTGGCCGGGTATGATTTTGGTACACCTGACTCAGGGACGCTCGACGCGACTATTGTTGCAATTGGCGTTAGCACCACCACTGTCAGCGGGTCCGGGGGGGCGTCAGATTTTGTCTTGCAGCAAACCATTGGTGACAACACCGGTAAGGCGGCCAGCGGAACGACTTTTGGCTCGACTCTAGCGGGTAACTTCAGCGGAACGGCTAACGACTGTAATGGAACCAGTCTCGCGGCAGCAATCTCCGGCAACGACTACGTGACGTTCACCATCACTGCGAATCGAGATTTTGGGCTTAATCTCAGCGGGTTTTCGGTGGCCGCGGCGATCGCTAGCCTCACTAATAATAGGCCGGCGGAATTCTTCAACGTTCTGGCCAAGGTTAGTGGAGATACGAGTGCATGGGCAACTACAGACGCGTTGTTTGCCTCAGACCAAGAGATCAAGGTTACTCAAGGGCTGAGTGATTGGGACGACTTCTTTGTCAACCTCTCCGGAAATACAAAATTTCAAGGTATTAGCTCCGTCGAGTTCCGCATCTATCTGTGGGGCGGCTCCGGCAGTACGAGCAGCTCGAGAACGGACTACGACCAAATTGTTGTTGAAGGAACCGTTATTGAAAAGCCGGCCGCGCCCAGCGATCTTACTTCGAGCGTCATCGCTGCGGATGGGGATGGCGTCATAAACGATATACAGCTGACGTGGACCGATAACTCCTCTATAGAGGAAGGCTTTAATATTTATCATTCGACCAGTGAGGGCGGGACTTACACGAAGCTGACTCCCGCCGCCGCAGATGCTGCCAGCTATACTGTTAAAGATCTAGCAACAGGAACTCATTGGTTCAAGGTCACGGCCTTCAGCACCACCTTGGGGATCGAGTCGGACTATGCGACGACATCTTCCGGTGCCACGGCGACGAGCTCGGGGATTGATCTGCGGGCGTTCCAGACGTCGGAAGGGGTGGTGGTTGAGTTTGTGGCGTACGATGTCGAGGCGGACGGAACGATCCAGCTGGCGCTGATGAATGCGGCCGGTGAGGTGGTCTGGACGGGCTCGGTGGAGGTGACTGCCGGACCGACGGCGTTTGCGCGCTTCCTGGTTCCGGGGCTGGAGCTGGGCGGATCGTATGATTTCCGGGTGCGCGACGAAGTGGGCAAGTGGTGGGACGCCGACGGCGTGACCGTCCAGCCGTTCGCCGCGGCCATGACCAGCGCGTCGCTGGCGGGCATCACGCTGGCGTTCGACAGCATGGCCGACCGCGACTACGAAATCCAGTGGGTCGCCGAGCTGGGCGATGCGTGGCAGGCGGTGACCAATGTCACCGCCGCGGGATCGCACACCAGCCTGGTGGTGGACGTTCCCGATGGAGGCGCCGCCGGCTTCTTCCGGGTGGAACTGAAGTAAATCTCCGTTCGCTGACGCGATCGTGTCGGACGCGGTTCTCCGTTTTTTGCGGAGGCCGCGTTTTCTTTTTGTGCTTCTTCACCGATTTGTGCCTGAGCAAAGGATGATTACGGCGGTCATGCTTCTTGAAAGCAGACCCTCTTCGCTCGGACCTCGCTGCGAGGTGGCTCCGTGGCTCCGGTTTCCATACCGGAGTTCAGGGTGGCGGAAAACACCGGATCGGAATCCGGTGCCACGCAATCTTCCTTCCGGCGTAGACTCGGAACGCCGAGGCAGGCGGGTCGCCTGCGGTACGGTCCCTGTTGGTAAGAGCGTAGGACCGGCAGCCTGCCGGTCTTTCCCTGCCTGGCCACCGGCAAGATTCGCTCTGACCTCGCTGCGATGGACCTGCGAAGCCCGGTTTCCATGCCGGGGTTCGGGGTGGCGGAAAACACCGGATCGGAATCCGGTGCCACGCAATCTTCCTGCCGCCGCAATCAGAACCGCGGCTGCATTCCGGGCAGTCGCCGTACATTTGGCTTCGGGAGGACGCCGCGTACCGGTTTCTCCGCTCCGTGGTAAAGAAAGTGCGGGCGGGGGGCCGGGCACAAAAAAACGGCGCAAGGAAAAGAGGAGGGAAAACCTTGCGCCGAAAAACGGGAACCCAACAATAAGGACCCATTTTAAATTGTGATTCAATGAAGCATGTCGTCTTAGACCCCGCACTGAATATATGTTCAAAAAAACAGTAAAAAAACCACTACGGTTTCATTTGCGACGGAACATACTGGCTTTGAGTCGGTTTACAAGCATGATTTCATATAAATTTCCCTGTTTTGGGCGTGTCGCGGCGGTGGCGCGCGGGGGGATTGGCCTTGCCTTGGGCGCCGCGGATCGGGTAAAGACGGGTTGCATCAGACGTTTAAACGTGTGGGGCACGGAGGTGGGCATGGAGAGATTGCATCCAACGCTTTGGCACATGTGCCGGTTGCTGGCGAACGCGAAGCGCTGGCGGTTGCTGTGCGCGCTGTTTGAGCGGGGGGCGGCGAATACCGGTTCCCTGGCCGAGCAAGCGGGCATGAGCCGGCCGGTGGCCAGTCTCTATCTTCATGCCTTGGAGTCGGAGGGGTTGATTGCGTCGGAACGGCAGGGGCGGTTCGTGGTCTATGCGCCGCGGAGCAACCCGAAGATTCCGTATGCCGCACCGGTCGTGGCCGCCCTGCGGGATTGTTGCGGCGAGAAGGTTGCGTTCGCGTCGGTTTCCAAGGCCGCGACGGCCTTCACCCATCCGCGCCGCATCCGGATCGTGAAGGCGCTGGGGCCGGGGCCGTTGGAGGCGGCGGTGCTGTCGGCCCGGACGCAGGTTTCGCCGCAGGCGCTCTACCGCCATCTGGACAAGCTGGCCAAGCGCGGCATCGTCGTCCATGACGGAGGCACCATCCGCCTTTTGGAGCCGACGGGCGGATTGGCGAAGGCCTTGGTTGCGGCCGTTTTCGTGTCGGAGGGATACGTATGAAAAAGACATTCAAGGTTTTGGGGTTAATGTTTGTGCTGGGGGCGGCGATCCTCGGGATCGTCCATCTGGTCATGCTCTTCGGGCTGACGGGGGCGATGCGCGATGTGGTGCTGCCGCGGATCAAACAGGAGACGGGCCTCGATGCGCGGGTCGGCAAGCTGTCGATCAATCTCGCCGAGGGGGTGCTGTTTTTGGACGACGTCGAGGTGCGCAATCCGGAGGGGTTTTTGCTGGAAAACCTGGCGTCGGTCGAGCGCATGCGGGTCGAAGTCGATTTTGTGTCGCTGATCCGGCAAAAGCCGATCCACGTCAAGCGGGTTGAAATCCGCCGCGCGCTGGTCAACGTGGTCCGCAACAAGAAGGGCGATCTGAACATTCATATGCTGCGCGAGGGCCTCGCGCAGCGCCCGGCCGAGCCGACGGGCGAACCCGGCCGGCCGGCGGAGCCAACCCCTCCCGGAAAAGCGCCCGAACCGGAACTGCCGGCGCCCGAGGCCAAACCGCTGCCGGAAATGCTGTTCGACGCCATTCTGTGCAAGGCCGAGCTGCGCTACGTCGATTTGAAGTTGAAGAAGCTCGATATCGCGCTCGATTTGACCGTGATCGGGCAGGGGCTTTCGACCCAGCGCGATCCGGCCGTTCCCTGGGGCGCGGTTTCGGTCGTCGGTGCGCTGGGCGACGACCGCCGTAGCTTTGCGACCGACCTGCGGATGAGCCTCGCCCCCGTCACCGACCCGAACCGGCTGTCGTTCGACCTCTCCGGCAAGATCCTCGAAATCGATCCGAAGATCATGGAGGAGATCTACGAGGAGCTGCGGATCCGCTCCGATCCCTTCGGTCTGGAACCCGTGTTCCACTGCCGGGAAAACCGCTTCGAGAATTCGCGCGTGACCCTGAGCCTGGAAAACGTGCGGTTGGAGGCGCGCCTGGCGAAGGAGCTCGGCGGCATGGCGTCGGTCGGCACCCTGCGTTTCCCGGTGGCGGTGCAGGGCACCTTGCAGCGGCCGCAGGCCGATTGGCAGGGGGCCGCGATGGCGGCCATCGGCGGCAATGCCGGAACCCTTTTGGATTCCCTGCTCAAGGGCGTCGTGGAGGAACAGACCGGCATCGCGGCGGTCCCGACCAATCGGGCCGCGGTCGTCGAGGCCGCGGTCGAAGCCCTCGGCAAGGAGGTCAAGGCGATCGGTAAAAGCGACACCGTAAAGAAAGTCCTAAAGGATTTGGCAGACGGAAAAGCTTCCGCTACAAACGCGCCTTCCCCGATCAATACGGATACCATCGTCGATCTTCTGGGCGAGCAGGTCAAAGAGATCGGGAAGGACGAGGAGCTGAAAAAAGACCTGAAGAAGCTGGGGGGCTGGCTCTTCGGAGATTAGGGGAAATCATGATGACACTACTTTTGGCCGTGGCGGCCTATTTATTCGGAGCCGTCCCGTTTGGGCTGTTGGTGGCCAAGACGCAGGGGGTGGATATCCGCGCGCAAGGCAGCGGCAACATCGGAGCCACCAACGTCTTTCGCGTGGTTGGCAAAGGGTGGGGGATCTTCACCTTCACGCTCGATGCGCTCAAGGGATTCATCCCGGCCTTCGTATTCCCCCGATTGGGGGCGCTGGTGGTCGAGGGTTATTCCGAAGACTGGGGCGTGCTGTTTGGTTTGGTGGCCATCCTCGGGCATACGTTTCCGGTCTATCTCAAGTTCAAGGGCGGCAAGGGCGTGGCCACCAGTGCGGGCCTGCTGCTCGGCGTGGCGCCGCTGGCGGTTGGCGTTGGATTCCTTTGCTGGTTGGCCACCGTGTTGATTTCCCGTTACGTCTCGCTGGCGTCCATCGTTGCCGCGCTCGTCTGCGCGGCGACCGTCTGGGTGCAGGGCGACAAGGGGCTGGTCGTAAACGTTGCCCTGACGCTGCTGGCGGTGTTGGTGGTTTGGCTCCACCGCGCCAATGTCAAGCGCCTGCTCAACGGCACCGAAAACCGCTTTGGAAAGAAAAAGTAGGAACGGCATCCCGCCGATCCGGCTTTATTAAGGAAGGATTTGATTATGAAGGTAACTGTAATCGGCGACGGCGGCTGGGGCACGGCCCTGGCCATGGTACTCGACCGCAACGGACACGACACCACCGTGTGGGGGCCGTTCGAGGAATATCTCGAAGAGATCAGATCCTCCGGCGAAAACAAAACCTATCTGCCCGGCGTCCAGGTCCCTGCCTCGCTCAAGTGGACGTCCAACCACGCCGAGGCCGTCCAAGATGCCGGGCTCGTCGTGCTGGTGGTGCCATCGCGGTTCTACAAGCCCGTCGTCGAAGCCTTCAAGCCCTTCATTCCGGCCGATGCCCTGATCGTCAGCGCCACCAAGGGGCTGGACGAGCGGACGCACGAACGCATGAGCGAAACGGCCGAAGCCATTCTCGGGCGCCCGGTCGCCGTGCTGTCCGGCCCCAGCCATGCCGAGGAGGTCGCCCGCGGCGTCCCCTGCGCCGTCGCCATTGCGGCGCACGACCATGCCATCGCCGAGCAAATCCAGAACCTGTTCGTGAACGACGCCTTCCGCGTCTACACCCTCGACGACGTCGTCGGCGTTGAGCTCGGCGGTGCGCTCAAGAACGTGATCGCCGTCGCGGCGGGGATTTCCGACGGCATGGGCTTCGGCGACAACTCCAAGGCCGCGCTCATGACGCGCGGCATCGCCGAAATCACCCGACTCGGCACCGCGCTGGGCGCCAAGCCCGAAACCTTTGCCGGGCTCAGCGGCATCGGCGATCTGATGGTCACCTGCATGAGCCGGCACAGCCGCAACCGCGGCGTTGGCGAACGCCTCGGCAAAGGCGAAACGCTCGAGGAGATCATGGCTTCCATGAAAATGGTGGCCGAAGGGGTCTGGAACTGCCAGGCCGCCAAGGAGCTGGCCGACGAAAAGGGTGTTTCCGTCCCGATTACGGAGCAGGTCAACGCGGTCGTCCACGAAGGGAAGGATCCGCGTCAGGCCGTCCTCGATCTTATGTCGCGGGCTCCCAAACCAGAGTAGATTCGGCTTCTTCGGGCACGTCGGGTTCCGCCGCGACCGGCTCTTCTTTCTTGAGGGCGAATTTGTTGATGGTGTCGATGAGGTCCTGGCGCCCGACCGGTTTGGGCAGGTAGCCATCCATGCCGCTGTCGAGGCATTTTTGGCGGTCGCCTTTGAGCGCGTTGGCGGTCAGGGCAATGATCGGTACGCGCCGGGAGCCGTCTTCGGCGGCGCGAATCAGGGCGGTGGCTTCGAAGCCATCCATGACCGGCATCTGGCAATCCATCAGAATCAAATCGTAGTTGCGCTCGCGCACCCGCTGTACCGCCGTGTTGCCGTTGTCGACCACCTCCACGTGGCAGCCGGCCTTGCGCAGGATCGACTCGGTGGCTTTCTGGTTGAGCTTGTTGTCTTCCGCCAGCAACACCCGGGTTTCCGACGCAATGGTCGTGATGCGCGGGCCGCCCGCCAACAGGATCGGGGCCGGACGGTTGGCCTGGCAAAGCGTCAGGTTGATCGAGAAGATCGAGCCTTCGTTCTTCGGGCAGATTACGTCGAACGTCCCGTCCATCAGCTCGATGAGCTGCTTGCTGATCGCCAGGTCCATGCCGGCGGTCTGGCTCAAGCGGCGGAACGAATCCATCTTGTTGCCGTTTGGCGCTTCTTTCAGGGCCTCCAGCAGCGTTTGGTTCAAGCCCACGCCGGTGTCCATGACTTTAAATGAAAGTTCGGCCCCTTGCGGGCTTTTGTTGGTGCACTCGATATGGAGCGCGACCGATCCCGCGGCGGTGCGCTCAAGGGCATTGTGCAACAGGTTGCCCAGTACGCGCTCGATCATGGCTTCGTCGCACATGACGGAAAGCGGCACGTTGTCGGTGCATACGCATTTGAGCTCCACGCCCTTCTGCTGGGCCAGTGGGCGGAATGCGCGCTGCAACCGGTTGCTCACCGCGCTCAGGTCGCTCGAGGTTTCGCTCAGCTCCATCTGGCCCGCCTCGATCTTGGAGATATCCAAGGCATAGTTGACCGTCTTCAGCAATCCGGTGGTGGATTGCAGGATGGTTTCGAGGCAGTTTCGTTGTTCCACCGTCAGGTGGGTGTCGGAGATCAGTTGGGCCATGCCGACAATCCCGTTGAGGGCATTGCGGATATCGTGGCTGGTGGCGGAAAGGAAGGTTCCCGTCAGGCTCGTGGCGTCGGCCGGCGGCTGCGCATCGCTCGGCGCGGCGGCGGCCTCGGCGGCAGCCTCGGTAGCGGCCTCGGCGGCGGCCTCGCTGGCGGCAACGGTGGCGGCATCGGAGGGCCTGTTTCCCTTGGGTCTGATCTGTTCTGCTATCGATGTCATATTCGCTTCCCGGTTTAAATGGTCGTTTTTTTAATAGCAGGTTCGGTGCCATATCTTTCATTTCTTTCAAGAAAGTGCCGGCGCGCCAGGAGGTTTTGCGGCGCAGATTTTGACAATCCGCCCGGAGCGCATTATGGTTCGCCCCTTCAAATTTAACCCTTGGGGAGATTTCGGAATGAGAGTAAAGGCATTCAAGGCGTGGCGACCGGCGGAAGGCAAGGCGACGAGCGTGGCATCGGTTCCGTACGATGTGGTGGACACGAAGCAGGCGGCGGCGCTGGCCGCGGGCAATCCCGACAGCTTCCTGCATGTGGTCCGCGCCGAAATCGATCTTCCCGAGGGTACCGATCCCTACAGCGAAGCGGTCTACGACCGGGCCAAGGCGAACCTCGAACGGTTGATGCGCGACGGCGTGCTGGTGCGCGAAGAAAAACCGTCGATCTATCTCTACTCGCAGCAGATGGGCGACCACGTGCAATACGGCGTCGTGGCAACCTGCCATGTGGAAGACTACGAAACCGGCAAGATCAAGATCCACGAAAAGACCCGCCGCGTGAAGGAAGAGGACCGCATTCGCTACGTCGACCGGCAGAATGCCAACACCGGCCCCGTTTTTCTCGCCTACCGCGACCGTCCAGCCATCAATGCCGCCGTGGAGGCGACCAAGGCCACCGAGCCGCTCTACGCCTTCACCGCCGAAGACGGCGTGAAGCACACCGTTTGGAAATTCGCCGACGCCGCCGCGCTCGAGGCGGCCTTCGGCGAAATCCCCGCCACCTATGTGGCCGACGGCCACCACCGTTCCGCCTCGGCCGCCAAGGTCTGCGCCATGCGCCGCGCCGCCAACCCGAACCATACCGGCGATGAGCCCTACAACTGGTTCCTCGCCGTCATGTTCCCCCAGAGCGAGCTCAAGATCCTGGCCTACAACCGCGTCATCCTCGCGCTGCCGGGGTCCAAGGAAGACTTCTTCGCGGCGCTGAAGGATGCGTTCGAGATCGACGCCAACGGCGTGGCCGTGCCGCGCAAGGCGGGCGAAATCTGCCTCTACATCGACGGTGCCTGGAGCACCCTGACCCCCAAGAAGATGCCGGAAGCCACCGACCCGGTCGCGGCGCTCGACGTCAGCATCCTGCAAAACGAGGTGCTCGCCCCGATCCTGAACATTGCTGATCCGCGCGAAAGCAACGACATCGATTTCATCGGCGGAATCAAGGGCACCCGGGAGCTGGAAAAATGGGTCGACGACGGGCGCGCCGTGATGGCGTTCTCGATGTACCCGACCTCGATGGACCAACTCTTTGCCGTGGCCGACGCGGGCATGCTGATGCCGCCGAAGAGCACCTGGTTCGAACCGAAGCTGCGCTCCGGCCTGCTGGTCAACACGTTGGATTAACGCCCGGCCGGCGGCCGAATGTGAAATTGATTTGCGCGCGCCGAGCGGGTATGGTGTCGGCCGTTTTGTTGAACGAGAGGTCATCCATGAAAAAAACATTTATCCTTTCCATGGCCACGGCGCTGTTGATTGCGGGATGCTCGACGGTGCCGCTGACGGGGCGCAGGCAGCTCAACATCGTGCCCGATGCGCAGGTGATGCCGGAGAGCGCCGCCAGCTATGCCGAGGTCGTCAAGGCCGGGCCGCTTTCTTCCAACGGGCAACAGACCCAAATGGTGAAGCGCGCCGGGCAGCGGATCTCCGCGGCGGTCGAGCAATATTTCAAGGAGCGGGGCCAGTCCGACGTGCTCGACGGCTTTGCCTGGGAGTTCAACCTGATCGACGAAGACACCCCCAACGCCTGGTGCATGCCCGGCGGAAAGGTGGCGTTTTATACCGGGATTCTGCCCTACACCCAGGATGAGACCGGCATTGCGGTGGTGATGGGCCACGAGATTGCCCACGCCGTCGCCCGTCACAGCAACGAACGGATCAGCCTCCAGATGCTGCAGCAGGGCGGCGGCGCCTTCCTTTCGATGTTCACCAGCGAGTCCGACTATCACGCGGCGCTGATGCAGGCCTATGGCCTCGGCAGCCAGATCGGGGCGATCCTCCCTTATTCGCGGGCGCACGAAAGCGAGGCCGACCGCATGGGGCTGATTTTCATGGCCATGGCGGGCTACAACCCCGAAGCCGCGGTCGGTTTTTGGCAGCGCATGGCGGCGGCCGGCGGCGGAAAACCGCCGGAATTCCTCAGTACGCATCCGTCCGACAACACCCGCGTCCAGAAGCTGCGCGAACACATGCCCGAGGCGCTGGAATACTATCGTCCCTAGACGCGATTTTTCTATTGGACATGTCCAATAAAAAAGCAGTATCTACGTCCATATGTTAGTCAATCGGGTTGCGCCATGATTGGGATTGGGCAAAGGCCGGGACTAAAACCCTCCAGTTGGAGAGCATAATCATGAAGAAGTGGTTAGTAATGGCAATGATCGCATGTGTCGCAGTGGCTGTTCAGGCAGGCGAAGGCGAGAAAAAGGGCAAGGGCGAAAGCAAGCCGAAGGACGTCACCAAGGCGCAGTTCGTAGCCCAGCAGAAGAAAATGGCTGAAAAGAAAGGCACGGAGTTCGACCAAGCCGCCGTTGAAGCCAAATTCGACAAGATGGACAAGAACAAAGACGGCAAGCTGACCGCCGACGAAAAACCCACCAAGAAACCCAAAAAAGCCAAGACCGAGACAACTTCCGACGACGATTCCGAGGAATAATCCGCTCGAGTGGAGCAACGAAAACCCCGTCGTATCCGAACGGGGTTTTTTTGTGGCTGCCCCGCGCGAGGGCGGATTCCGCTTTTCCAACGAATGGAAATCGTTATCATCCGCCGCATGTCACTTTATAATCCAGATACCATCGCCGCCATTGCCACGCCGCCCGGCGAAGGCGGGGTGGGCATCGTCCGCATTTCCGGCCCCGCGGTTTGGCCCATCGCCGATGCGCTCTTTCTTCCGATGGATAAAACGCCCGTCTCCGCCCGCGAGCACGGCACCTTTGCCTACGGCAAGGTGGTCGAGGCCGATGGCCGCGAAATCGATACCGGGCTGGCGCTGGTGATGCGCGCCCCCAAGAGCTACACCTGCGAAGACGTCGTCGAAATCCAGGGCCATGGCGGGGCGGTCGGCATGCGCCGCATCCTGCGCCGCGCGCTCGAAGCGGGCGCGCGCATGGCCGAACCGGGCGAATTCACCAAGCGCGCCTTCCTCAACGGCCGCATCGACCTCGTGCAGGCCGAGGGCATCTTCGATCTCATCCGCGCCCGCTCCGATCGGGCGGCCGCCGCCGCCTTGGAGCAGATGGAGGGCAAGCTCAGCCGCCAGTTCGATGCCATCTACGACGCATTCATGGAGGTTGCCGCCAACCTCGAAACCACCCTCGACTTCGTGGAGGACGAATTGCCCGACGATGTCTTTAGCGGGATCGCCGTGCTGCTCGACCGTACCTTCCGGACGCTCGATGAGCTGCTCGATACGTGGGACGAGGGCCGCCTGCTGCGCGAAGGGGCGCGCGTCGTGATTCTCGGGCGCCCCAACGCCGGGAAATCGACGCTGCTCAACGCGCTGCTGGGTTTCGACCGCGCCATTGTTTCGAGCACCGCCGGAACCACGCGCGACACCATCGAAGAGGGCTTTGTCCTCGATGGCATTCCGCTGCGCATCATCGATACCGCCGGATTGCGGCAAACCGATTGCGAGATCGAGGCCGAAGGCATCCGGCGCGCCGAGGCCCATTCCCTGGAGGCGCATGTCTCGATCTATCTGATCGATGCGTCGCAGCCGCTTCACGAGGAGGACCGCCTCCGGCTGGAAAAGTTCGATCCGGGGCGCAGCATCATCGTCTTGAACAAAGTCGATTTGGGGCACGCGTTCCCAATCCCGGATCACGCGTCATGCGTGGTGGAAGCGTCCTTGATTTCGGGGGACGGAATCCGCGAGTTGAAACAGGCGATGGCCCTGACGCTGGAAAAGGGGGCGGACCTGGCCGCCCCGCCGCATGCGGTCATTTCCGAACGGCACCGCCATTTGCTGATCCAGGCGCATGCCGAAGCCCGGCAGGCGCGCGCGTTCCTGAATGAAAACGTCGAGGAAAACGCGGTGCTGGCGGCGGAACATTTGCGCTCGGCCCTGGAGTTGCTGGGGCAGGTGACCGGCCGCGTCTATCACGAAGAGCTGCTCGAAAACATATTCTCGCGCTTCTGCATCGGGAAATAGGGGTGGAACTCGGGCGGTAGGGCGCGGTAGTCGATGCCGGCGGTTGGGGCGGCGAGGTCGCGCGAATTGAGGGTGTTCCAGTAGAGGACGGTCTGGCCGGCGAGCGCGCCGGAGCGGAGGTCGTGGAGCAGGGCGGCGGTGGCTTTGCCCGTGTAGGTGGTTTCGAGATGGACGCCTTCCGCGGCACCGAAACATTCGACGGCGGCTTCGGCTTCCGGCGTGGAAAGGCCGTAGCCCTCGCCGAAAAACTCGTCGCGGATGACGATATCGGAATCCTCAACGACGGGATTTGTTTGCACGCCAAGGCCGTTAAGGGGATTGACCGTTTCGAGTTTCCTGCAAAGTTCGTCGCACAGGTGTTTGATGTCGGAGCGGCCGCGGAATTCGGGTTCGACGACGCGGATGGCTTCGACGCGGGTGTCGAGGCCGGCGAGCTTGAGGCCAACGAGCAGGCCGGCGTGGGTGCCGCCCGTTCCCATGGGAATGTAGATGACGTCGGGCTGGAGCTGCTCCGCCATTTCGAGCGCGGCGTTGACGAAGCCGAGGGCCCCGATGGCGTTGGTGCCGCCGGCGGGGATGATGTAGGGCGCGAGGCCATCGGCCTGCCGGCAGCGCTCGGCCGCCTGCCGGGTGGCCTCCGGGAAGTCGCCGAAGTCGGGGCAGAGAATCAGTTCGGCGCCGACGGCCTGCTGCATGAGCAGATTCTGGCGGACGTGGGCGTTCGTTTTCTGCGGCGCGAGGATGGAGATGGCCTTGAGGCCGAGCGAGCGGCAGCAAATGGCGGTGGCCAGCGCGTGGTTGGAGCCCGCCGCTCCGTAGGTGATGACGCTTTTGCGGCCTTCGGCGAGGGCCTCGCCGAGCAGGAAGTCGAGCTTGCGGATCTTGTTGCCGCCGTAGGGGGTGCCGCTGAGATTATCCTGTTTCATGAACAGGTTGGCGTGCCCGTACATCGCGCCGATCTTGGCCAGCGGCACGATGGGCGTCGGCAGGGTGGAAACATTGGCGGACGGAAAGTTGCTGAAAAGTCTGTTCATGGTGCGTATAAATTAGCGGGTCGAATACTCACAAGGAAGCGCAGAATGATTTGGTGTCGAAATAAGATAAGCAGGGTGGCCGGGTTGGCCTTGGCGATCGTTTCGGGGGCGCAGGCCGCAACCACGTCCGAGCAAGTGCGGGCGGCGACCCTGGGTTATGTGGTGGCCGGCAACCCGTTGGATGGCATCGACAAGATGTCGGTCTACCTGGGCCAACAGCTGGAAAAGAGCTCCCGTATCGCCTCGCGCGAGCTGGTGCGGCTGGGGACTACGGCGGATTGCGTCCGTTTCCTGAAACTGTCGCGCCAGGCGGCGGTGCCGAAGCCGACGGCGGAATGGATCCTCGGTTCGGGGCAGCGGCTTCATGCGCTGGTGGAACTGATCGACCCCGGCGACAAGCCGGACGAATGTTTCCGCATCATCGACCGGCTTCGGCAACATGATCCCGACGGGGCCACGGAATACTACGATCTGGTGCTGGCGATTGCGGTCGTGATGGACCAGCGCAGCGACGGCCGGATGCACGGCCAGATGGGGCGCGACCTGCTGCCGGCGGAGAAGGACCCCGTTAAGGTCTACGACTATTTCAAGGCGCTTTATTCGAGCAGCGCGGCCAAGATCGATTACCGGAAGCTCGGGGCTGGGGAGTTGGTTTTCGTGGTGGTGCCCGCGCCCATGGCCGAGTGGGAGTGGGCGCGCGACCAGGTGGATGGCTCGCTGGGCGGCTGGGACAAGAAATACAGCGATATCGAATACGACCACTCGCGGCTCAACGGCTCCCGGTTTTCGTGGGACAGCGGTACCTACACCCTGCGCGACATCGCGGCGCGCGGCGGCATCTGCGTGGACCAGGCCTATTTCGCGGTGCTGACCGCCCGGGCGCACGGGATTCCGGCCCTCTATTTCCATGGTTCGGGCAAGAGCGCCAACCATGCCTGGTTCGCCTATATGAAAGGCCCGGGCGACTGGGTGCTCGATGTTGGTCGCTATCAGGGCGATTCCTACACCACCGGCTACGCGGTCCATCCGCAGACGTTTCGCAACATGACGGACCACGACGTGGAATATGCCTCCGAACGCTCGCTGCACTCGGTCGATGCCGCGCAGGCCGGCATCTATGTGTCCATTGCCGAGGTGCTGCTCGATCGCGATCCGGAAGGCGCCCTGCGGTGCGCGCGGCTCGCCCGCGGGCTGTCCGGCAAGATGTTGCGCGCCTGGCAGATCGAGCAGGAGATGCTGCTTCGGCAAAAGGATTACGACGGGGTGGTCGAGCTCTTCGCAGAAAAGAAAGATGCCTTCCGCAGGTATCCCGACATTCTGGTGGAATCCGCCCGGCTGATCGAGACGGCCTTGCGCAAGGACGGGCACGAGGCCGAGGCCGACGAGGTGATGCGCAGTGCCGCCGCGACGGTCGGCGATGACCGCGACGATCTTTCGCGCGCCTTCGAACGCGACCGGATCGGCCAAATCATCGATTCCGGCGACATGAAGAAAGCCCGCAAGGAGCTCGAGCAGATGCTCGACGACCAGAAGGGCGAGGGCAACAAGATCACCGGTCTGATCGAGCAGTACGTAAAGGTGACGAAGGAGTCGGGACAAACCCGCGAGGCGGTGAAGTTCCTGGAGGGGTATGTCGAGGATTTGGTCGAGGAATACGATTTCCCGCCCGCCTACGAAGAGAGGCTGCTCGGGTTGCTTCTTGCGGTATACCAGAATGATGGCGATACGAAGGAGGCCGAGAAACTCAAGACGCGCATCGAACGCCTCCGCCTCGAGCAAAATACCTAGCCAACCACCCCCAAAAACAAATTATTCATTTTTTCCTTCAACTGCCGGAATTCGCTCTATATTGTGTGTTCGTTTTCGGGAGGGCACTATATGTTGTATGCCTGTCCGTGGCGTTTTACGCTCCTCCCGCCCAATGAAACCGCTGAGATACGCGCTGTAAGGAAAAGGGAAATCCCATGTCTATAAAAGTTAAGAAACGCGACTACGCGACCGTCGACTACGACGAACGAAAGATTTACAAGGCCATCGAAAAGGCCGTCAAAAGCTCGGTGTTGACCGAGGGCGACGTGCCGCAACATCTGGTGACCATCGTCCGCGACATCACCGCCAAGCTCGATAACATCATCAAGGGCTACCAGCAGCGCGGCAAGGACGAGGTGGATGTCGAGCACATCCAGGATTTGGTGGAGCAGCAGCTGATGGGCGCCGGGCTCTACGAAGTGGCCAAGGCCTACATTCTCTACCGCGAAGAGCACAAGCAGGCCCGCAACCAGCGCCTGCGCCCCGATGCCTCCGCCATTCAGGACTACATGCTCGCCAGCCGCTATGCCCGTTTCCTGCCCGAGCTCAGTCGCCGCGAAACCTTCGCCGAAGCGGTCGACCGCGTGCGGGAAATGCACCTGCGCACCTTCCCGGCCGCCGCGGAGGATATCCGCTGGGCGTTCGATCGGGTGCTTGAAAAGCGTTGCCTGCCCTCCATGCGCTCCATGCAGTTTGGCGGCAAGGCCATCGAGACCAACCACGCCCGCATGTACAACTGCACCTTCGGCATCTGCGACCGCATGGAATTCTTCGCCGAAGGCCTCTATCTCCTGCTGTGCGGCACGGGCGTCGGTTTCAGCGTCGAGTTCGAGCACGTCGACAAACTGCCCCCGCTCGCGCCGGCCATCGACGAGGGCCGCGTGGTCCACTTCACGGTGCCCGACACGATCGAAGGCTGGGCCGATGCCATGCAGGCGCTGATCGACAGCTATGTGAAGGGCTACCTCGTTGAATTCAACTATTCGCTGATCCGCCCGCGCGGCGCCAAGCTCAGCACCTCCGGCGGCCGCGCCCCGGGCCACGTGCCGCTGCGCCGCGCCATCGAGCGCGGCCGCAACATCCTCGACGGCGCCCTCGGCCGCAAACTCAAGCCGATCGAGTGCTACGATGTGATGATGCATGCCGCCGACGCGGTGATCGCCGGCGGCGTCCGCCGTTCGGCCACCAACTGCCTTTTCTCGGCGGACGACGGGGAAATGA
Source organism: Pontiella sp. (assembly GCF_041622395.1). Lineage (NCBI taxonomy): Bacteria > Pseudomonadati > Kiritimatiellota > Kiritimatiellia > Kiritimatiellales > Pontiellaceae > Pontiella > Pontiella sp. The sequence continues at coordinate 17,954 of NZ_JBFJYW010000025.1, forward strand.
TGAACGCCAAGCGCGGCAACTGGTTCGAGGAAAATCCGCAGCGCGGCCGCTCCAACAACTCGGTGAAGCTGATTCGCGACGAAACGTCGAAGGCGCAGTTCCTGCGGATCTTCACCAAGCAGAAAGAGTGGGGCGAGCCCGGCTTCTACTTCGCCAACGACCTCTCCCACGGTTGCAACCCGTGTTGCGAAATCGGCCTCAATCCGCACCTCGAAGTGAAGGATGCCGACGGCAACGTGACGATCGAGTCGGGCTGGCAGTTCTGCAACCTGACCGAAATCAATGGCGCCAAGTTGCTCTCCGAAGAGGATTTCCGCATCGCCGTGCGCGCCGCCACCATCATCGGCACGTTGCAGGCGGGCTACACCACCTTCCCGTATCTGGGCGAAACCACCGAAAAGCTCTGCCGCCGCGAGGCGCTGCTTGGCGTGTCGATCACGGGCATGATGGATTCGCCGGCAATCACCCTCGATCCGACCTTGCAGCAGAAGATGGCCAAATATGCCATCGAGGTGAACCGCGAGATTACCCTGAAGATCGGCACCGAACCCGCCGCCCGCCTGACCTGCGTCAAGCCCGCCGGGTCGACCTCGCTGTTGCTCGGAACCGCTTCCGGCATCCATCCGCGCCACGCCCGCCGCTACTTCCGCCGGGTGCAGGCCAACAAGACCGATCCGATCTATAAATTCTTCAACGAAGTCAATCCGCACATGTGCGAGGAGTCCGTCTGGAGTGCCAACAAGACCGACGATGTGATTACCTTCTGCGTCGAGGCGCCGGAGAAAGCGATCCTGCGTTCGGAGATGTCGGCGATGGATCTGCTCAAGTATGTCCACTCCACCCAGCAAAACTGGGTGGTGCCGGGCACGGCGCGTCCGGAGATGAACCCCGGCCTCTACCACAACGTCTCCAACACCCTGACGGTGCGCGAGGGCGAGTGGGACGCGGTGGCCGACTACATCTGGGAAAACCGCGCCGACTTCACCGGCATCAGCATGCTGGCCGCCACGGGCGACAAAATCTACCAGCAAGCCCCGCACGAAGAGGTGGTCACCGCCCAGGACGAAACCCTGTGGAACGAACTCATTTCCAAGTTCCGTTCGGTCGACTACACCGAAATGCAGGAAGCGGACGACACCACCAACCTGCAGGGCGAAATCGCCTGCGCAGGCGGCGCTTGCGAACTCGTGTAAGCTGCGCAACGCCTCCGGGCAATGGGCGCGCCTCCGGCAACGGGGCGCGCCTTTTTCTTTTCCCGGTGGGGGATGGCGAAAAAGGAAGCGGCGCAAGGTCGAGGGGTTTGACCTTGCGCCGCTTTAGGAAGAAGAAACC
>NZ_JBFJYW010000026.1:0-19155 GCF_041622395.1 Pontiella sp.
GATGAATATCGAATGTCGAATGTCCAGATGCAGCATCACCAGATTGTCCTTCAGGGCAAATGACGGGAAGCAGGTCACCGACCATGGGGCGTTGCCCCATGCTAAATTGTGTAGTGCCGTTGGCACATGGCTCGCCGCAGAAGTCTGCGTCGACCCGGTTTTGAAAGCCGATTTTGCGGAGCGCCCTGGAGTGCGGCGGGAAGCGCAGCGCCACGCCGCTTTTGATCCGCAACGGATTATGGGGGGAGCGATCCATGATTAAGGATTATCGCATACTGGCCGCGTTGGCTTTTCTTGGGCTTATTGTGTTGGGCCTGTCGATCAAGAAGTCGGTGGATAAGGATTGGATCAAGCATCAGAAAGCCTATTACAAGGCGCTCGATGTCGAGTTTCCCGGGCCTGAGATCAAGCAGGTTAACGTCAAGACGCCCTCGGGGCATGCACTCATCGACCGCTGCCAAACGTGCCACGTCGGCGCGGGCAATCCCGATGCCGCCGGATTCCCGCAGCCGCTCGCCGCGCACCCGCCCATCGTGCCGGGTGTTGCGGAAGATCCGCACGACTTCAACAAAATCGGGTGCTCCATCTGCCACGATGGTTCCAGCCGCGATCTTGACCAGCACCTCGCGCACGGCGAATCGCATGGCTGGATCAAGCCGCTGCTGGGCGGCGCGAACGCGCAGGCGAGCTGCGTGCGTTGCCACGCGATGGAGAGCGGCCACCTGGCCGGGGCCGAGCTTTACGAACAGGGCCGTACGCTCTTCCTCGAAAAGGCGTGCTGGGGCTGCCATACCATCGAAGGGATTTCCTCCTCCTCGCAGGCGCCGGAGCTGACCGATGCCGGCGGCAAGTTCACCTATGAATATCTCGTCGAGTCGGTCGTCGACCCGAAGGCCAACGACGAGCATTCCAAGATGCCGCTGTTCGATTGGGCGCATGACGAGGAAGTTGTCGCGGCACTGGCGACCTATTTGAAAGGGCAGCAGAAAGACCGCCTGCGCTCCGCCGAGAGCGCACCGATCGGCTACATCAAGCCGAAGTCCGAGCTGGCGCGCATCGACGAACCGAGCGTCGCTGCGGGCCGCAGCTTGTTTGCGGGCGCGCCCTTCGAGGGCTCGATTGCCAAGGGCGGCTGCGTCAATTGCCACGCCATCCGGAATTCCGACGGCGACCTTGCCGGCGGCAACATCGGCCCCGAGCTGACGTGGACGATCCGCCAGCGCGGCCGCGACTATACCAAAAAACACATCGTCAACGCCCGCGCCCATGTGGCCGATTCGATCATGCCGACGTTCAAGGACTACAACGACGCCGAGCTCGAAAGCCTGGTTTCGTTTCTCTCGACGCTCGACTACACCTTGGGCGATGCCGACGGCGCCAAGCTCTATGAGACCCACTGCGTTTCCTGCCACGGCGAAGACCTGAACGGTCGCGGCAGGTTGGCCCCCATGCTCGACCCGCTGCCGCGCGATTTCAGCAAGGGGCGGTTCGTCGGTGCCTATGAGTCGCGTTTCAAGACCTCGATCAAGGAAGGGGTCGGCGGAACCGACATGCCCGCCTGGAAGAATATCCTGAGCGACGAACAGATTGATCGGCTGATTGAATTCATCAAGCAGACGAGCCATTCCGCCGAGAAGGCCTACAAACGCATGCAGGCCGAGATGCCGAAGATCGGCGATCCGGAGCGGCTCGACTATAAGGGCAAGGGGACCGTGCTGGTGGCGGGCGACCCGCAAGAGGGCTTCCGGCAGTTCCAGAAGCACTGCACCTCGTGCCACGGCAAGCTGGCCAACGGCAAGGGGCCGAACGCCTACGCGCTCATCCATCCGCTGCCGCGCAACCTGATCAACGGGAATTTCCTGAACCAGCCGACCGTTACGGACGAGCGGCTTTACCAATCCATCCTGTTGGGGGTGCCGGACACTTCGATGCCCGGGCACGACCACCTGAAAGACCAGACCATTCTGGACATCATCGCCTTTATCCGGGGCAACACCGAGGAAGCCAAACCATGAAACAAGATACCGCCGCCAAAACGATGGTCATTGCATCGTGCGCCTACTTCGGGTTGGCGCTCACGATGGGGCTCCTGACCGCGCTCAAGTTCGTGGTGCCGACGGTCGGGGAGATTGAATATCTCTCCATGCCGCGCCTGCGGATGTTGCACACCAACATCAACTTGTTCGGCTGGCTGCTGCAGGCCAACATGGGCATCCTCTTCTGGATTCTGCCGCGCATCCTGCACACCAAGCTCTTCTCCGAAAAGCTCGGCGTGGCGATGGGCCTGCTCTATAACCTGACCCTGATCGGCGGCTTCGCGGCCATCCTGATGGGCAACGTCAAGAACGTCGAGTATGGCGAAATCCCGGCGCCGTTCGACTATCTGGTGGCGGTCTGCTGGGTGCTGTTCGCGATCAATGTTTTCGGCACGGTGGCCATCCGCAAGGTGAAGTATCTCTACGTCACGGTCTGGTACACGCTGGGGGCCGTGATCTGGACGACCTTCGTCTACATCACGGGCAACATGCTCAGCCAGATGCCGATGGTCACGGGCGTCAACCAGGCCAACCTGGTCTGGTTCTATGTCCACAACGCCGTCGGCCTGATCTTCACCCCGCTGGGCGTGGCGGTTGCCTACTACCTGATTCCGAAGCAGCTCGATACGCCGATCTATTCGCACAAGCTTTCGATGGTCGGCTTCTGGGTGATCTCGTTCGTCTATGTCTGGACGGGGGCGCACCACATGCTCAACGGCCCCATTTCGCATTGGCTCCAGACGGTGGCCACCATCTTTTCGTTCAGCCTCATCATTCCGGTGATGGCCGTGGTGACCAACTTTTTCGGGACCTATGCCACCGCGTCGCGCCATACGCGCATGCGCGGGCCGATCCCGAAGCTGCTGATGATGGGCACGGTCTACTACATCTTCACCTGCCTCCAGGGGCCGTTCCAGGCGATCCGCTCCGTGAGCGAAATCGTCAGCAAGACCGACTGGGTGGTTGGCCACGCGCACATGGCGCTGTTCGGCGCGTTTACCTACTACGCCATGGCGGGCATCACCTACGTCGCTCCAATGATGGCCGGGCGCAAACTCTATTCCGAAAAACTCGGCGACCTGCAGTTCTGGCTGATGACCCTCGCCAGCATTCCCTTCCTAACGGTGCTGTGGATCAGCGGGGTCATCCAGGGCTATGCCTGGCTCAACCCGGAAAACACCTTCGTGGAAACCCTGGATGCGCTCAAGCACGCGCACTGGATGCGCTTCTCCACGGGCGCCGTGATCTTCGGTTCTTACTTCCTTTTCCTCTACAACATCCTGATGACGTTCTTCGGGAAATATCCCGTTGAAGCCGAAGAGGGGGCCGAATCATGAAAATCGATGTCGAAAAAAGCCTGATATGGACCGCCACGGGCGCCTTCGTTTTCTTCTCCGTCGGCGCGGTGCTCACCACCGTGGTGCCGCCGATCGTCGACAAGACGCTCTGGACGTCCGAGTATGCCGTGCATGAATACACCGAGCAGGAGCTGCGCGGAATCGAGATCTACAAGAACGAAGGCTGCGTCTACTGCCACACCCAGCAGATCCGCCAGCTCGACTCCGACCGCCGCCGCTACGGCTGGCGCCTGGTGCAGGCTCCGGAATCCGAGTCGTGGGAATACGTCAACGACAAGCAACACTTCCTCGGCACCAAGCGCACCGGGCCCGATCTCGCGCGCGTCGGCGGCAAGTATTCCTCCGAATGGCACTACGCCCACTTCAAGAATCCGCGCGACATGGGCGAAAAGTTCCCCGACCGCAAGGGGCTCTATGAAAAGGCCTCCATCATGCCGTCGTTCGCCTACCTTTCCGACGAAGAGATCCGCGACCTGACCGCCTATATCCAAACCCTCGGCCGCAACAAGAACTGGCGCGTCGACGAGGACGGTACGCCGCTCAACGACTACGAAGAATAAGATGTCGCTTTAATCTGGAGGTTGGCATGGAAGAAAAAAAATACGAGCTCGAGACCACCACCGAGATCAAGCAGGGGCATGCCGACATCGGCAAGTTCAACATTGCCATCGAAATCATCCTGACCATCGTCTGCATCGTCTACCTGATTCTCAATTTTAATCCGTAGGGGTGATGGCGAAGTCGAAATACACCAACCGCCGCCGGCTCATCCAGGGCCTGGCGATGGCCATGTTGCTGAGCATTCCGCTTCGGTTGGTTTGCTTCGATCTGGAAGACGAATACATTCGCGTCTTCGGCGCCCGTTTCGGGCTGTCCACCATGTTCTATCCGCTGTTCACGATTTTGGCGCTCATCCTCTTTGTCGTCTTCAAGGGGATGAAAAAGGGACGGATCTTCTGCTCGCACCTCTGCCCGATGCACCTCTTCCTCGAAATCGTCAACAGCCCGAAAAACAAAACGTCCGGCTTGCGTCCCTTGAAGCTTTGGGGCTGGTCGCTCCTCTTCGCGTTTCTTTCCGTCGAGGTCGTTCTCTCGTTCTTCCAGCCGTTGGATAACCAAGTTCGGTTGATCGCCTCCGGTCATCTGCCGCTCATCGGGATAGCCTCGGCGCTGTTCCTCGGTTTCCTCGGGTTGTTCGTGCACTATCGCGAGCACTTCTGCAAACGGGGTTGCCCCTATGCATTGATCCAGATGCTGCTGCAGTCCAACACCACCCGCTACATGGAATTCGCCAACCCCGAAAAAACCTGTACCAACTGCCGGGGTTGCGACGACATTTGCCCGTTCAACCTCCGCGCGCGGTTCGAAAGCAAAGGCACCGACTGCACCAACTGCAATCTCTGTGCCGAGGCCTGCGCCACCGAGCTCGGCGAAGCAAACACCCTTTTCCACCTCATCGACCCTGTTCCGGAACACGATGCCGAACAACCGGGCGCGTAGATCGGCGCCCACCGGATGGCAGGCAGCCATTCAAGGCGCCCTTGCCCGCAAGCCTGCTGTCGGCCTGCCCGCGCGTTTTCCCCCGAATTCTACTTTTCACATGCGGTTTGCTCGTTCAGTCTAACCCGCTTGAACCAAGGTGTTGCGCGAAGCACATGCAAGAGAATGAAGCAACGGCGGCCGATCCCCAAACGGCTCATGTTTAAAACAAGGATAGAGAAATGAAACGTACTGTATGGATGGTCCTCGGGGCCCTGTTGCCCCTGCTAACTGCGGCTGCCGATTATCGGCCAACCGAAAAGTTGCTGTATAAAACGGCGCCGGACAATAAAACCGGCGGGAAAGTCGAGCTGCACCTGCATCTCTTCAAGCCCGATGGCCTCCAGGCATCCGACAAGCGTCCGGCCATCGTCTTTTTCTTCGGCGGCGGCTGGAACGGCGGCGATCCCAAGCAGTTCTATCAGCAGGCCGATTTCTTCGCCAAGCGCGGCTTCGTGTGCTTCTCGGCGGAATACCGGGTGGGCAGCCGGAACAAAGCAACGCCGTTCGAATGCGTGAAGGACGGGAAGTCCGCCATCCGCTGGGTGCGGGCCCATGCCGCGGAGCTGGGGGTGGATCCCGACCGGATCGTCGCGTCCGGCGGTTCCGCCGGCGGCCACGTGGCGGCCTGCACGGGGATCATCCAAGGTTGCGAAGAGGCCGGCGAAAAGCTGGCGATCAGCTCGTTGCCCAATGCCATGATCCTGTTCAATCCCGTGCTGGACACAACGGAAAAGGGCTATGGCGCGAATAAGTTCAAACCCGAACAACAGACGGATCTGTCGCCGTGCCATCAGGTGCGCTCCGGGATCGTCCCGACCCTGCTGATGCACGGCACGGCAGACAAGACGGTTCCGTTCGAGAATGCGGATCGCTTCGCCCGGCTGATGAAAGCGGCCGGCAACGATTGCCGCTTGATTCCGTTCGAAGGCCAGGACCATGGGTTTTTCAACGGTCCGTTTTTCCGGCCCAAAACCAAGGACCTCACGCCCTACGAGTCGTGCATGGACGCGAGCGCCGCCTTTCTTTCCGAGATGGGATTTGCGGCCGAACGCACGAAGAGTCGATGACCCGCGGGCCGGCGCCCGCCCGGGCGCAAACTCCGGCGCTTTTTTTGTTCCCATGGTTCCAAGGGCGGGGATAAAGTCCCGCTCTTCTTTATGAAAGGGCTTTTTTATGACAGGTAAACAAATCATGGTGATTTCGGTGATGGACCGGGATCGCCCGGGCATCGTGGCGGAAGTGACGGAGGGGATCAGCGCACTGGGCGGCAATCTGGCCGACTTGCGCGAGTCGGTCCTCTGCGGCTATTTTACAATGATCCTGCTGGCCGGGTTTCCGCCCGGCGTCGAGGCGGGGCAGGTGGAAAAGGCGTTGGCGGAAGGAACCGCATCCCGCGTTTCCGTGAAAAACGTCGACGGGGCCCTGGCCGAGGTCGGGAATTCCGAACACGTCTACGTCCTCTCGGCGGTTGGGCGCGACCGCATCGGTCTCGTTGCGCAGGTTTCGCGCTTTTGCTCCGACCGCGGCATCAACATTCTCGACCTCGCGTCCCACGTCGAGGACGACCAATACACCATGATGCTCCAGCTCGATCTTTCCGGAATCGAATCGATCGACGAGCTCAACGCCGCGTTGGCGGCGTTCGGCGGCCAATCCGGCCTGAACCTCGTGCTTCAGCACAACGATATTTTCCGCGCAACAAACGAGATTTAATTATGATCCGATCCGACCAGATTCTTAAAACCGTTGAAATGATCCAGAAGGAAAACCTGGATGTACGCGCCGTGACGATGGGCATCTGCCTGCTCGATTGCCGCACCGGCGACGTCGAAACCACCGCCCGGAAGATCGGCGAAAAGATCAAGCTCCTCGCCGGCAACTTCGTCGAAACCTGCGACCGCATCGGCGGAAAATACGGCGTGCCCGTGGTGAACAAGCGCATCTCCGTCACGCCGATCGCCCACGTGGGCGCCGGATTCTCGCGCGACGGGTTTGTCCGCTTGGCGAAGGCGCTCGACGATGCCGCCGCCGAGGTGGGAATCGATATCATCGGCGGCTTTTCCGCCAACGTGGAGAAGGGCATCAACAAGGGCGACATGAATCTGATCCGCGCGGTGCCCGAAGCGCTGGCGACCACCGCCAAGGTCTGCTCGTCGATCAACGCGGGTTCCACGCGCCACGGGCTGAACATGGATGCGGTGGCCCTGCTCGGCCAAACGGTCCGGGATGCCGCCGAGGCCAGCCGCGAATCCAACGGATTCGGCGCGGCCAAGTTCGTGATCTTTGCAAACCAGCCCGGCGACAATCCGTTCATGGCCGGCGCGATCCATGGACTCGGCGAAGCCGAGGCCGTCATCAACGTCGGCGTTAGCGGCCCGGGGGTCATCGCCCGCGCACTCGAGCGCAAGATCGCCGCCGAAGGGGCGGAAAACCTCGGGCTCGACGATCTGGCCGAGGAGATCAAGCAGGCCACCTTCCGCGTAACGCGCTGCGGCGAGTTGGTCGGCCGCCAGGTCGCCAAGGCGCTCGGCCTGCCGTTCGGCGTGGTCGATCTCTCTCTGGCCCCGACTCCGCTGGTGGGCGACAGCGTTGGCGAAATCCTCAAGATTCTGGGGGTGGACGATGTCGGCGCGCCCGGTTCAACCGCCATTGTCGCCATGCTCAACGATGCCGTCAAAAAGGGCGGATCGTTCGCTTCGCAGAGCGTCGGCGGCTTGAGCGGCGCCTTTATCCCCGTCATGGAGGATTCGGTTCTGGCGCAGGCGGCGGAAAGCGGTTGCCTGATTCTCGAAAAGCTCGAAGCGATGACCTGCGTCTGTTCGGTCGGTCTCGACATGGTGCCGATTCCCGGCGATACCTCCCCGGAAACCATCGCGGCCATCATGGCCGACGAGCTGATGATCGGGGTCATCAATTCCAAGACCACGGCGGCCCGGCTCATTCCGGTGCCCGGAAAAGCGGCGGGGGAATTCGTCTCCTTCGGCGGCCTGTTCGGCGAAAGCGTGGTGTTGCCCGTGAGAAACACCGGGAAGTCTTCGCGCTTCGTGCGCTTTGGCGGACGCATCCCGGCACCGATCCACAGCTTGAAAAACTAGGCACGAAGGAGACCCCATGAAAAAGGAGTACGTTTTGGCGATGTTTCTCATCTGCTTTTTCATTTGGGCTTCCCTGGTCGACAACGCCGTGCTGCCGACCTCTGGACAACTGCAAGTCGAGCCCGGGGTCTTCTCGCACTACCGGATCAAGAAGGGCAAGCAGATCGGGGATTTCGTTCTGCGGAAGGACCAAGTGGTGCTCTATGCCGGGGTGAATGACCGCGAGCGTTTTTTCTACATCGAACGAATGCCCGGTGTGGACGCCGCGCTCCGGAACATGGCCCCCGACACCCCGCTAACGCTCGGCTATGTTAAGCGCTTCCCGAAGGTCTGGAAGAAGCAGGTGTACCTGTTGAAGGCGAACGACCGCACGGTCATGCAGTTTTCTGCGGGGATGCTCAAGCGGCGGCAAGTGTTCATTTGGAAATTCACCGGAGCCGTGGTCGGGGTGTTTGTGCTGCTTTGCGGCCTGGCCTTCGTCAACAAGCCGCTACGGAGGCGCTGAGCCGTGGTTGCCGCGGCGCGCAGGGCGGGGCTTTTCGACATGGCGGCATTGCTGCTGGCAACGCTCTCCGCCTGCACCGCGCCTCCGCCTACGGTCGATCCGGGCAGCGATGCGGCCCGCCTGCGCGATCACGTCGAAACGCTTTCGATCGATTTTGCGCCGCGCGACCACGTGAACACGGGCAACCTCGATCGTTGCGCCGCCTACATCTCCGGCCATTTCCGCCGCGCCGGCGGCAGGGTTTCGGAGCAGGTCTACGACGTGAACGGGCGGACCTACCGCAACGTACTGGCCTCGTTTGGCTCCGGGCCGCGCATCGTGGTCGGCGCGCACTACGACGCGGAAGTCGACACGCCCGGCGCCGACGACAACGCCAGCGGCGTGGCCGCCCTCATCGAACTGGCCTATTTGCTGGGCCGCCGCGCGCCGGAACACCGGATCGAGCTGGCGGCCTACGCCTTGGAGGAGCCGCCGCACTACGGTACGCCGAACATGGGCAGCGCCCGCCATGCCGCCGGTTTGGCCGAGGCGGGGACCGAGTTGGAATTCATGGTTAGTCTCGACATGGTCGGCTATTCTGGCGGCAACATGCTCTCGCCGTTGCCGGGCCCCTTGGGCGAAAACCGCCTCGTGGTGGTCGGGCGCAACCAGGACCGCGCCATTGCCGGGCGGCTGGCGGATGCGATGGGCATCGTTTCGGTTTGCAAGGATGAACGGATCCCGTGGGTCGGCTGGTCCGACCACGCCAACTATTGGCCCCACGGCTACCCCGGCGTGTTCATCTGCGACAGCATCTACCGGCTCAACCCGAACTACGAAACGCTCCGCGACACGGCCGACACGTTGGATTACGCCCGGCTGGCCCGAACGGTATCCGCGCTCTGCGATGCGCTTATGGACTGGAGGACTCCGTGAAGAAATGGGTGATATTTTTCCTGCTGTTGTTTGCGGTGCTGGGGTGGACCTATGTCGGGACCACGTTGCCGTTCTGTCCGTCGGGGCCGCCGAGTGCGGTGCAGGTCGATCCGGCCCGCCTGCGCGATCACGTCGAAAAGATTTCCATCGATTTTTCGCCGCGCAACTACAAGCGCATTTGGAATCTCGACAAATGCGCGGACTATGTTTCCGGCCATTTTTCCGAGGCCGGCGGACAGGTGGTGGAGCAAACCTATACGCTGCCCGCCTACGCCAAGGGCGTCTACCGCAACGTCGTTGCCGCCTTCGGCCCCGAAGAGGGGCCGCTGATCGTCGTGGGCGCGCACTACGACGCCTTTCAGGACGTGCCCGGTGCGGACGACAACGCCAGCGCCGTCGCCGGTCTGATCGAACTGGCCTACCTGCTGGGCAAGGCCGACCTCCGGCAACGGGTCGAGCTGGTGGCCTTCACCCTCGAGGAGCCGCCGTTTTTCCGCACCGGCGATATGGGCAGCGCGCGCTATGCCCATGGCCTGAAGATTAACGGAACCGCGGTCGAAGCGATGATCTGCCTGGAAATGATCGGCTACTTTTCCGACGAACCCGGCAGCCAGGATTTTCCCTCGATCCTGCTTCAATGGTTCTATCCGGATTGCGGTAACTTTATTGCGCTGATCGGGCTCGACGAATACCGCGGGTTGCACCGCACGGTGAAGGGCGCCATGCGCGGCGCGACCGACCTGCCCGTGCATGCCATGTGTGCATCCCGGGGTACGCCGGGCATCGACTTTTCCGACCACCGCAACTTCTGGAACCAGGGCTATCCCGCCGTCATGGTTACCGATACCGCCTTCCTGCGAAACCGGAGGTACCACGCGGCGGGCGATACCGCCGACCGCCTCGACTACGACCGCATGGCCAAGGTCGTCGCCGGCGTTTTCGAAGCCGTCGTCCACTTGGCCAACACGCAGGATTGAGCAGTCTTGCGGGACCCCTAGCTATAATCCTCTTTACGCTATTTTTGTACCTGGGATTATCTGCAAAAATAGATCGTCTAAAACGTGAGAGAGGGCATTGATCAATAATAACGAGGAGGATCTTTGGCTTTTACATGTGCGACTTTATGTTTGCATTAATGGCAAAGGTTTAGAATGCATATTTAAGTCAAGGGGCTAATGGATTGCGGAGCTGGCACCTTTATGCTTATTTGTATATCGGCAGGGTAAATAGTCTTTTTCGTAAAGGGAAGCCATGAGGCATTGTGAAGAAAGGTGCTGGTCCCGTAATCTAGTAATCAGTAGTTATAAAGAGGGCAATTGCCTGATTTGATTAAATCTAAAGGGAATGAATATGATGATGAAAAGAGAGTATGTATTGGCAGGAGCGGTCTGTGCCGGTTTGTTTTCCGTGGGAAAGGCATGGGCGGGGTTTAAGCTTCCGAGTGCGATGTTCGAGCTGGCGGAGTTGGAAACGGCGCAGGCAGAAGCACGTGAAAAACGTAAGCCGATCGCGGTGGTTTATACGGATCACACCACCACGTGCGGCCTTTGTACGTCGGCCAGCAAGACGATTATCGATGAACTGGATAGCCGTTGCATCATGGTCTATATGCCGAGCTCGTTGAAACAGTGGCCGGATTTTGTGAAAAAGGCGAAGGCCTTTAAGCGGGGCAAGTATATCCCGAAGGTCGCGGTGTTTGATGTCGAGCTTAAAACCATGCTTGGCGAAGTGGTCTATGAGGATATCAAGAAGGATGGCGATGATGCATTTGATGATGTGCTGAAAACCATAAGGAACTATTCCAAAACCCTCCCGAAAAATTAATCCGGTGCGGATGGATGTTTAGAGTGCGGCGTAGCCGCTTTGGAGTGCGGAGACAGCGTCTCCGCTTTCTGATGAATGTTGCGGATGGGGGTTAGGCAGGTAAACGCTTGTGGGTAAAAGATGATAACCACTGACGAGTTGCAATAATTGAACGGTTTGCGGTGGTTGGACTCTAAATTTGACTTGGAGGCGATTATGAAAAAGGCAATGTTAACAATGTTCTTGGCAATGGCGGTCGGCGCAGTCGCGGCGGAGGTTGCAAAGAAAGAGTCAACGCCGGAAAAGACGGCTAAACCGGAAGTGAAGAAGGAAGCGAAGATGGAAAAGGCAGTATTTGCGGCAGGATGTTTTTGGGGGGTCGAGGCGATTTTCCAGGAGTTGGACGGGGTGGCGGAGACCACCGTCGGCTATACGGGCGGGCATACCGACGATCCCACGTATAAGGAAGTCTGCAAGGATACGACGGGCCATGCCGAAGCGATCGAAATCGTTTACGACCCCCACAAAATCACCTACGAGCAGTTGCTCGACTATTTTTGGCGGCTGCATGATCCGACCACCCTCAATCGTCAGGGCCCGGACGTTGGAACCCAGTACCGCTCCGCGGTCTTCTACTATAGCGGCGAGCAAAAGGCCGCCGCCGAAAAGCTGAAGGACGAATCGCAAAAAAAGTGGAAGAAACCGATCGTGACCGAAATCGTCCGGGGCGGAAAATTCTATCCCGCCGAGCAGTATCACCAGGACTATTTCAAGAACCGCGGTACCGAGCACTTCGGCTGCCACTTCTTGCGGGATTAGCCGCCCATCTCCGCGCCGTTTAGTCCGCTGGCTGGTGGCGGACGATTTCGGCCTCGACCATGTAGATGACGTCTTCGGCAATGTTGCAGGCGTGGTCGCCGATGCGTTCGAGGCGGTTGATGATGGCGAACAGCGTGATTAACGATTTCGCGTATTCCGGCTCCCGTTTGAGCGCCTCGACAATTTCGCTTTTCATCTCCGACTTCATGGCGTCGATTTCCAGATCGTCCTCGATCACTTCGCGGGCGAGGTAGGTATCGATGTTGATCAGTGAATCGAGCGATTTGCGAACGATGGTTTTGACGAGGTAGGTCATCTGGTGCAGGTCGAGCGGAACCTTGGGCTGGGGGGCTTTGCTGATTTGGATGCCGTTTTTCGCGATGTCGGCCGCCAGGTCGCCGATGCGTTCGAGATCGTTGGTCATCTTCATGACGGCAATGATGAAACGCAGGTCGATGGCGACCGGCTGGTAGAGCGCCAGCGCCTTGAGGCACTCCTCTTCGACTTCGATTTCCAGCTTGTCGATGAGCTTGTCGTCGCCGATCACCTTCTTCGCGAGTTCAAGATCGCGCTCTTGGATCGACTTGACGGCGAGCTCGACGTTTTCATCGACGCGCGCGCTGAGCGCATAGATCAGTTTCTTGAGGCGTTCGAGTTCTTTTTCCAAATGCTTGGCCATGGTTGCTCCTTCGGATTCGTGAGGCGTGAGGCGTGATACGTGATACGTGAGGCGTGATGGATTTACGGTTCCCGTTTCACTCGTCACGTCCCGCTCTTTATCCAAATCGTCCTGTAATATAGTTTTCGGTCTGCGGGTTTTCGGGGTTGGTGAACAGCTGCTTGGTGTTGCCGAACTCTACCAGCACGCCTTCGTACATGAAAGCCGTCAGGTCGGAGACGCGCGCCGCCTGCTGCATGTTGTGGGTCACGATGACGATGGTGTAGTTTTGCCGCAGCTCGCCGATCAGGTCCTCGATCTTGGCGGTCGCCTTGGGGTCGAGTGCGGAGGTGGGTTCGTCCATCAGCAGGATTTCGGGTTTGATGGCCAGCGCGCGGGCAATGCAGAGCCGCTGTTGCTGCCCGCCCGACATGCCGAGGGCATTGGCCTGCAGGCGGTCCTTCACCTCGTCCCAAATGGCGGCGTTGCGCAGGCTTTGCTCAACGATCTCGCCGAGCTCCTGCTTGTTCCGGATGCCCTGCAGGCGCGGGCCGTAGGCCACGTTGTCGAAAATCGATTTCGGAAAGACGTTGGGCTTCTGGAACACCATGCCGACGCGGGCGCGCAGGGTGACGACGTCGATGTTTTTGGCATAAATGTTGTGCCCGTCGAAAATCATCTCCCCGCCGGCGCTGGTGGAGGGGATGAGGTCGTTCATGCGGTTGATCGAGCGCAGCAGCGTACTTTTGCCGCAACCGCTGGGGCCGATCATGGCGGTGACCCGCTTTTTCGGGATCTCCATGTTCACCTTGCGCACGGCCTCGAAGTCGCCGTAGAAAAGCGAAAAGTCCTTGGCTTCGATATGCGTTTCGCACGCGCCGTCGTCGTCGCCATGGTCGGCGAAGGTGTCGATTTTCTTCAGGGTGATATCTTGAGTCATTTCATTCCTCTTGAGCCGTGACGAGTGAGTCGTGATGGTGTTCGGCGTTCCTTGTTTGATGTTCCGCGGTTCTTCAGCCTCTGAGTTTCTTCGAGATGCGGGCGCGCATCAGGATGGCGAACAGGTTGAGTATCAGCACGATGGCCACGAGGGTGAACACCATGCCGTATTGCACGTGGCGGATTTCGTCGACCGCTTCGTGCTCGGTGCAAAGGTTGTAGATGTTCCAGGGCAGGGCGGGCGTCGGCTGGCTCAGGGTTTCCCAGAGCTTGAGCGGCGCGCCGACGCTGACCGCGGCGGTAAAGATGATCGGCGCCGTTTCGCCGGCGGCGCGGCCCATGCTGATCACGATGCCGGTCAGGATGCCGGGCAGGGAGGCCGGCAGGATGACCGTCAGCACCGTATGCCAGCGCCCGGCGCCCAGGCCGAGGGCCGCCTCCTTATAGCTGCGCGGCACGGCGAGGATGGCCTCTTCCGACGAGCGGATGATCGTCGGGAGGATCAGCAACGAAAGGGTCAACGACCCGGCCAACACACTCTTGGAGTCGGACACCTGGATCGTATTCAAAAAGAAGGCGAGGCCAAACAGGCCAAAGACGATGGAGGGCACCCCGGCCAGGGTGCTGATGCAGATGCGCAGGAAGCTGATGACGTGGCCTTCCCGGGCGTATTCGCAGAGATAGATCGCCGCGATCACGCCCATCGGGACGGCGAAGAGCATGGCGCCCAGCGTGAGGTAGATCGTGCCGAGCACTTCCGGCCAGATGCCGCCGAAGATGTGCGAGTCTTTCGAGGTATCGGTGATGAATTGCCAATAGAAGGTGGTTTTCGGGTTCATCATTTCGTCGAGGTGTTCTTCCAGATAGGGGAAGAGCGGTTCGAGCTGGGTTCCGGCAAAATGTTCGCTGCGCGGCGTCTCCACCAATACGCCCATGGCATCGGGGTTCGAATAGTCCCACTCCTCGGAGTAGAGGACTTCATGCAGTTTGACCAAGGTACGGTCCCAGCGGGTCTGGCCATACTGCTGGCGCAGCAGTACCGGCGTTTTTTCGCCGGGGATCGGACCGAGCAGCTGCTCGATGCTCTTTTCCACCTCTTTGAAGGCGGATTTGTATTCGCGCCGTTCGGCGCTTTTCATCGCCTTCATCTCGGTTTCGAACGCCTCCATCATTTGGTAGATGGGGGCCCGGGCGGCGGCCACCTGCGCCGCCTCCTGGTTGAAGCGGTCCGGGTTGCCGCGGTCGAACTGTTCGAGCATCACGCGCCGATGCTCCACCGTTCCCCTGAAGACGAAGGCTTTCGATCCGCGCCAGATGATCGGGGTGAGGATCAGCAGCAAGGCCACGGCCATCACGGCGATGGCAATCAGGCCGAGGCCGGAGAAGGCTTTGTCGAGGAGTTTTCGGGTTTCCAAACGCATGGCCTATTTTCCCAGTTTCTTGCGCGAACGTTTGACGATGATTTCGCTGGCGAGGTTCATGATGAACGAGAAGGCGAGCAGGCAGAACGCCATGGCGAAAAGCACATGGAAGCGGGAGGAGCCGGTCACGTGGTCGGCTTCGCCCATGTCGCCCGCGATGGTGGCGGTGAGGGTGCGGATCGGCTGGAGCATGTTGTAGATCGGCTCGGGCATGCGCGCCGCGTTGCCGGAGGCCATCCAGACCACCATCGTTTCGCCGATCGCGCGCATGACGCCGAGGATGACGGCGGCGAGAATGCCGCTGATGGAGGCGGGGATGATCGTCTTGATGATGGTCTCGGCGCGGGTTGCGCCAAGGGCGTAGGAGCCTTCGCGCAGCTCGCGGCCCGCCGCTTGCAGGGCATCTTCCGAGACGCTGACGACGGTGGGCAGCGCCATGATGCCGAGGATGATCGATACGTTTAGCGCATTGGTGCCCGAGCTGATCTCGACGCCGCTCAGCTGGCTGGAGAGGCGATAGAGGAAGAGGAGGGCCAAGAGCCCGAGGGCGGGGAAGACGATGGCGCCGGCAACCTTGGGGTTTGCCTTGGCGCGGAGTTTGTCGAGGATCAGGTCGCCGAGCACAACGGTGAGTAGGGCGAAGATGGGGCCGAGGACGATCCAGACGCCGGCCGAAAGGATGGCGCCGCCGTGGTTTTGGAGCAGCGGCGCAAACACCACCAGCGCAAAGAAGCCGTAGGCGACCGACGGAATCGCCGCGAGGATTTCGATGACGGGCTTAACGATCTGCCGCACGTTGAAGGGCAGCAGGTCGCTCAGGCAAACGGAGGCCGCAATGCCCAGCGGGACCGCCACCACGATGGCGCCGAGGGTGACCAGCGCGGTTCCCGTGAAAATGGGGAGCGCGCCGAACTCGGCGGGGTTGCCGGATGGGTACCAGCGCGAGCTCGTAAAGAATTCCCGGATTCCCTCGAGTTTGAAGAACGGGATGGCGTCTTTCAGGATGAAGTAGAAGATGAAGAAGACCGCGAAGGTCGAGAGCGAGGTGATGAGAAAGAGCAATCCCTGCCCCAACAGGCCGCTAATCCATTGGCGGCGGCTGGCGGCATCGCTCATTATTAGGCTTTTGTTTGCTGTTTCGCTCATAGGTACACGAATCCCTTAAGATTGGTGAACAGATTGGAGCTCACGTGTTAGCGCCGTATTAGCGAAGGGTTAGGAAGGCATGTAGTCCCTTCTTTAGGCGTTTTCCCCTCCATTTCGTCAGCGAATGCTCAACCGAGGCGGGATTGCGTGATGAGCTGTGGCGCGAAACTTGGTTCCTGATTCCTAATCGATTGACTCCCGTGTGATTATCCATACACTGACCGACTTATATTACATCTGAATATTTTTGCGTGTAAACGCAGTTCGTATCCGAACCAAAACGGCCAAATTTTGAAATCAGGACACGACTCGTTGAACCGCCCCCATCCGGGGCGGCTTCTTCGTGTTGTCCTGATGGGCGCTTGGCCGTGCCCGGTTCGGTAGCATGTTGGAGTCGCCCTCTTTTTTTTGGTGCTCCGAATTGCAACCGGAGCCAAGAAATTGAGCCAGATAAAGACCAAGAGGCGGGTGAGTGATCACGGGGAGGTTTTCACTCCTGCATGGATGGTCGAGGCGATGCTCGATCTGGTAAAAGGCGAGTCGGAACGAATTGACTCCCGCTTTCTAGAACCGGCGTGCGGGGATGGCAATTTTCTCGTGGCGGTTCTGCGCCGCAAGCTGGCCGCCGTGGAACTCAAGTACGGCAAATCCGACTTTGAGCGGCGTTACTATGCGTTGCTCTCCATCATGTGCATCTATGGCATCGAACTGCTGCCGGACAACATCGCCGATTGCCGCGCCAATTTACTGGCAATCCTTGCCGAGTACCTGAAGCTGAATGACGCGGACGATCTTTATCGTGCCGCTTTCTATGTTTTGTCCCAAAATCTTGTGCATGGCGATGCCCTCAAAATGCGCACCCACGACGACCAGGCAATCACCTTTGCCGAGTGGGGCTATTTGGGCAAGGGCAAGTTCCAGCGGCGCGACTTCCGTCTCGATACGCTGACCCTCTCATCCTCCTTTAGTGCGGAGGATTCGCTTTTCGCAAACTTGGGGCGTCACGAGATCTTCACGCCCTCCAAGACCTATTCGCCAATGACTATGAGCGAATTGGCAGCAGAAGGCGCAAAGGAGAACGCATGAACAATCAGGCCAGCTTTACCCTGCGCAACCGCAACCCGGATGTTTTGACCTGCATTGCCAACCTTTCCAATGACGAGGTGTTTACGCCGCCGGAGTTCGCCAACCGAATGCTGGACACACTGGCCGCGTCGTGGGCCGCCGACAATGAAGGTGCAAATCTTTGGGCGGACTCTTCGGTAAAATTCCTCGATCCATTTACCAAGTCGGGTGTCTTTCTTCGCGAGATTACTACCCGTCTAACCAAAGGGCTCGCGGAAGAGATTCCAGACCTGGATGAACGGGTAGACCACATTCTCAAGAATCAGGTATTCGGCATCGCCATTACACATCTTACCAGTCTGCTGGCACGGCGGAGTCTTTATTGCTCGAAGCACGCCAACGGCGCGCATTCCATTGCCACTGGTTTTGATGGCGACGCTGGAAATGTGTGGTTCGAACGCATGGAACATACTTGGGGCAAGACAAAGTGCGAGTTCTGTGGTGCGCCAAAAGCGATGTTGGATCGTGATTCAGAACTGGAAAACTATGCCTATGCGTTCATTCATACCAACGATATTAAGGCTCGCATGGTCGAGCTGTTTGGAGGCGACATGCAATTTGATGTGATTATCGGAAATCCGCCGTATCAGATGAAGGGGGGAGCTGGTGGCTCAAGCGATTCCTCCATTTATCACCTGTTTATTGAACAGGCGAAAAAGCTTGAACCTAAATATTTGTCGATGGTGGTCCCGTCCCGCTGGCTCGCGGGGGGGCGTGGGCTTGGAGAATTCCGTCAAGAAATGCTCAGTTCTCACAATCTCAAGGCGTTGGTCGATTTCCCCGTTTCCAAAGAGGTTTTTCCTAACGTAGAGGTCAAAGGTGGCATCTGCTATTTCCTTTGGTCAGATGCCTATAATGGAGAATGTGATGTAACAGTCATTCGTGGCGATGAAACAAAATCTTCGTCCCGTCAACTGGATGAGTTCGATGTGTTTGTACGTGACCCGCTTTCCGTTGGTATTTTGCGCAAAGTGTTAAAAGCTGGCGAACCGTCCATTGCTGATATTTTGACCGCCGACACCCCATTCGGTATTGCAACCAATTTTGATGCATTCCGAACCAAAAAGAAGCCGGGCGATGTTTCGTTGCATTACGTTCGTAGGGGCAAGCGAGATGTTGGTTTTGTGCCGCGTGAACTAATCAAGAAAAACGCCCACCTAATCGACAAATGGAAAGTCCTGGTGCCTGAGGCTGGCTCTGATGGAGGACAGAGAATTCCGGACTCCGTGCTCGGCAAGCCATGGCTGAGTTCTCCTCCATCTATCTCTACGCAATCTTTTTTGGCGTTTTGGGTCGAAAGTGAAGGCGAAGCTCAAAGCCTTGAATCTTACTTCTGCTCTAAATTTTTCAGGCACCTCGTTTCGTTACGCAAACTGACTCAACACGCACTTCGATCTACTTATTCATGGGTTCCACAGCAGACCTGGGATCGGGAGTGGACGGATGAAGCCCTTTACAAAAAATACAAGCTCACCAAAGAGGAGGTTGATTACATAGAAACAGTGATCCGCCCGATGGAAATCCAAGGGAGTCTTTGGGATGACTAAATCCATCGAGCAAATCCTAGAGCCGAAGCCGGAAGCGTGTCCGCGCATCTACGCTTACTCGATTGACGACACGGCACACAAGGGGCTTCTCAAGGTCGGGCAGACGACGCGCGATGTTAAGCGGCGCGTGGCCGAGCAACTAAAAACGGCCTCCATCAAAAACTACACAATCGAGTTGGATGAATCGGCGGAGCGTGATGACGGCACCATTTTCTCCGATCACGAGGTGCGTGCGGCACTCGCCGC
>NZ_JBFJYW010000027.1:0-19020 GCF_041622395.1 Pontiella sp.
ACTCGACCGGGTTGGTGTTGCAAAGCACGTTGCGGTTGACGTCGCCGCAGGCCGCGATCGAGTCGATCATGGCTTGGTTGATGCCTTGGATCAGCGGCTTGATGTTGTGCTTCAGGATGCCGTGATACTGGAAGGTTTGCCTCGTGGTCAGGCGCAGTCCGCCGCCGGTCAGTTCGCGGGCGATCGCATCGATGGCCTTCCATTGGGCGGCGGAGATGACGCCGCCGGGCACGCGGGCGCGCAGCATGAAGCTGTAGAGCGGTTCCAGTTTTTGGTGGCGGCGCTCGTCGCGCAGGTCGCGATCGTCCTGCTGGTAAAAGCCGTGGAACTTGGACAGTTGCGTGTCGTCGGCCGGCAGGGCGCCCGTGGAACGGTCCTGCAATCCCTCTTCAATGGTTCCGCGCAGATGGCGGCTCCGCGCCTTGATGTGTTCGACTTCGGTCAGTTGATAATCTTCGTTCATGGGAAAGGTCTCCTAGTATACATCCTTCTGGTAGCGGCCGTCTTTGCGGAGCTGGACGAGATACTCCTCGGCTTCTTCCGCGCTGTAGCCGCCCTTTTCTTGGACGATATCGAGCAGCGCCTGGTGCACGTCGCGCGCCATGCGCGATTCGTCGCCGCAGACATAGATATGCGCGCCGCGCTGGATCCAGTTCCACAGCTCGTTGGCCTGCTCGGCGATGCGGTGCTGGACATAGACCTTGCCGGCCTGGTCGCGCGAAAACGCCAGGTCGACTTTGGTCAGCACGCCGTCGGCCATAAACTCCTGCCATTCGGTTTGGTAGAGAAAGTCCTCGGTAAAGTGGGGGTTGCCGAAAAAGAGCCAGTTTTCGCCGGGGGCTTCGCGGGCGGCCCGCTCCTGCACGAAGGCGCGGAACGGGGCGATGCCCGTGCCCGGGCCGATCATGATGACGGGTTTGGAGCCGTCTGCCGGCAGCCGGAAGTTGTCGTTCGATTCGACATAGACCAGCACGTCCTCGCCCTCCTTGA
Organism: Pontiella sp.; assembly: GCF_041622395.1. Taxonomy (NCBI): domain Bacteria; kingdom Pseudomonadati; phylum Kiritimatiellota; class Kiritimatiellia; order Kiritimatiellales; family Pontiellaceae; genus Pontiella; species Pontiella sp. The sequence continues at coordinate 991 of NZ_JBFJYW010000027.1, forward strand.
GGCGGTGGCCGAGATAGCCCGATGCGCCGCCGAGGTGGTAGTGCCCGTGGGCCTCGTATTCCACCACGCCGATCGTTAGGTGGACCTCTTCCTCGACCTCCGCTTGGCTGGAGGCGATCGAGTAGAGGCGCGGCGTCAGCTTCCGCAGCAGGCCAACAAAGGCCTCCGCGTCGACGGCGGCGGGGAATTCCCGGATGACGTCGATGATCTGCCGCGTTTCCACGTAATCGCGCAGCGATTCGGTTTCGGCCGCGATGGTGCGCAGTTTTTCGTTTCCGCACAGCTCGGCATAGTCGGTGACGAACGCCGGATGCAGCAGGGTCAGTTCGAAGGTCTCGGTGAGCGCTTCCTTGACCGGTTTCGGTTCGTCGTGCACGTGTACCGTTGCCGCCGGGTCCATTTCGAGCAGAGCCAGCAGGTCGTTCACCAGCTCCTCGTCGTTCTTGAACCAGACGCCGAGCGCGTCGCCGGGCAGGTAGCCGAGGCCGGAACCTTCCAGATCGATCTCGATGTGGCGGATATCCTTTTCCGAATGGCGGCCCGTGATTTTCTGGCAGGTGAGCAGGCGGGTCTTGAGCGGCTTCTTGCGGCTGTAGTGCGCGGCCGGGACCGGGGCGCCGCCGAAGGCGGGCGCGGTTGCCGGGGCGGCAACTTCCGGCATGATCGCCTTCATGGCTTCGACCGCCTTGGGGATCCACGCCTCGGCGCCGTCGTCGAAATCGACGTCGAGGTCAACGCGCTCGAGCACGCGTTTTCCGCCCAGCGCTTCGAGGCGGGTGTCGAAATCCTTGCCGGTTTTGCAGTAGAACTCGTAGGAGCTGTCGCCGAGGGCCAGCACGCAGAAATGGAAGTCGTCCAGCTTCGGCGCCTTGGTCGAATGGAGGAATTCCGCCAGCGCCTGGGCGTCGTCCGGCGGCTCGCCTTCGCCCTGCGTACTGATGACGATCGCGACCTGCCGCAGCTTCTTGAGGTTCTTCTCCTTGAACTTGCCCATCGAAACCAGCTCGGTGGCAAGGCCCGCCTCGCGGGCGGCCTCGTCCAGCTCCTCGGCAACCGAGCGGGCGTGCCCGGTCTGCGAGCCGTAGAGGATGGTCAGCGCGCGGCCGGCTGCGTCCGCCGGCGCTCCGGCGGGGAGGAGCTGTCCGCCGGCCTGCACGCCGAGGCCGGTGAAGTATCCGCCCACCCACGCGAGCTGTGCGGGCGAGAGGCTGCCGGCCAGCGCGTTCAACTGCTCCAGCAGTTGAGCATTCAATCCCGCTCCTTGTGTTGGCTGTGTTGACATTGTACGATCGGTCCTTGTTTGAAATCCTGACATGGCTCTTTTGTGTTGATGCAATGCAGAATAGCTGAAAAGATGATCGGGTCAATCATGTATTTGAATAAACGGTACGTGATTTGCACGATTTATAGACCTGCAAGGGTGCCCGTATATGAAAGAACGCCCCATAAACATTGGTTATTCCACCTGCCCGAACGACACGTTTATCTTCTGCCAACTGGCGCGGCAACCCGATGTCGCGACCCATCTCCACGACGTCGAAACGCTCAACCGCTGGGCGTTCGAGGAAAAACTGGACGTCACCAAGCTCTCGTTCCATGCCTGGCTGCTGGTGCGGGATAAATATGAACTGCTGCCGTGCGGCGCCGCCCTGGGGCGGGGCTGCGGGCCGCTGGTGATCGGCAAGCAAGGCGCGCAAGGTGTTGGTGCGCAACAAGGCGCACACTTGCGCAAGTGTGCCGTACCCGGCGAATACACGACCGCGCATCTGCTGCTGCGCCTGTGGAACCCGGGCATCGAGCAGCGCGTGTTTATGCCGTTCGACCGGATCATGGATGCCGTAGCGGTGGGCGAGGTCGATGCGGGCGTGATCATTCACGAAGGTCGTTTTGTTTATCGGGAGCGGGGATTCGAGTGCCTGCAGGATTTGGGCGAGTGGTGGGAATCGACCACCGGGCAACCGATCCCGCTCGGCTGCATTGCCGCCAAGAAGAGCCTGGGTGCGGACCGGATCGCCGAGATCGCGCGGCGGCTCAAGGAGTCGATCCAGGCCGCCTTCGACGATCCCGCTTCGACGGAGCAATATGTTAGGCGGCACGCGCAGGAGCTCTCGGGCGAGGTGACGATGAAGCACATCAAAACCTACGTCAACGATTTCACCCTCGATCTCGGCGAAGAGGGCCGCGCGGCCATCGAGGTTTTGCAACGCATGGCGAAAGACGCGGGAATAATTGATTAGCGGCGAATGCAGGAACGGCATTCCATTCGTTGCGGATAGGAGATTTGGATATGATTGGAGTTTTGTTTGCGACGGCGATGGAGGCGAAGCCGTTTCTTGCGCGGGGGATTCCCGAGGGCGTGGTGGTGGAGATCGCCGAAGAGATGGGGCTGGAGGCGGCGCGCATCGCCACCGAAAAGCTGGTGGCGCAGGGGTGTTCCCCGATCATCAACGCCGGGGTTTGCGGGGCGCTCAACAACCGGCTGGAGCGGGGGGCGGTCTACCGCGTGTCGATGGTGAGCATGGAGGAGCTGAAGGCCGCCGTGAATGTGGGCGTGGGGTTTGGGCTCAAGAAGTTGGTTAGCGTCGAGCGGCCCGTGTTTGAACCGGAGCGCAAGCGCGCGCTTTCAAAGTACGGCGATCTCGTCGATATGGAGGGCTATGCCGTCGCCCGCGTCTGCGAGGAGCACTCCATCCCGTGCATTCTGATCAAGGGCGTCACCGATTTCGGCGACGGCACCGGCAAGGCCGATATCCAAAAACACATCGCACCGGTCTCCGAAACCGTGGCCGAAGCGGTTTTCCGGTGTCTGGAAAAACCGGCGCCGAAGGCGGACGGAAAACCCGCCGGTCTTTGGGCCAAGCTGCACTCCTTCACGAAGGTGGAGCACACGATCTTCAGCCTGCCGCTGCTCTTTGCCGGGGCATGGATCGGGGCGGGGGGGCTGCCGTCGATCAAGGCGTTGCTGTTGATTGCGTTGGTCGGGCTCGGTGCGCGCACGTTCGGCATGGCGGTCAACCGCATTCTCGACAAGGAGATCGATGCCCAAAACCCGCGCACGAAAAACCGCGAACTACCCGCCGGCACGCTTTCGCCGGCGGCGGGCTATGGCGTGGCGGTTGCGGGCCTTTTGGTCTACTTCGTGGGATGCGCCTTGCTCGGCCCGACGGTCTTGAAGCTATCGTGGTTCCCGCTGATTCCGCTGGCGGTCTATTCGTTGCTGAAGCGGTTCACGCCGTTGTGCCACTACGGCATCGGCGTCGCGCTGGCCATGGCGCCGCTCGGCGCGTTCGTGGCGGTGACCAACTCCGTCGCCTTTCCGCCGGCCCTGCTGCTGTTGGCCGTTTTCACCTTCTGTTGGATCAGCGGGTTCGACATCATCTATGCGCTGCTGGATATCGAGTTCGACCGCGCCCACAAGGTCCGCAGCATACCGGCGGCGCTCGGGCCGCTGGGGGCCCAGTTCGCGGCCGCGGCCACGCATCTGGTTTCGTTTGCGGCGCTGGTGATGCTTTGGATGGGCACCGACTCGATCCTGTCCACGATCGCGCTGCTGGTTTCGGCCGGGGCCTTCGGGGCCGCCTACTTGCAAAGCATCCCCGTTCCGGTTAGGTTTTTCCCGATCTCCGCCATCGCGGGCATCGCAGGTGCACTCGTCGTGCTTTTGGGGGGATGATTTGCAACGAATGTAGGAAAAACAACGAATCAATTTCTTGGAATGAAACCTCTGCTTCACAATTCAGATGTGATTTATCCGGAGTTGTCCTATTCAATTGTTGGGGCTGCCATGGATGTTCACAACGCTCTTGGCCCTGGTTGGCATGAATGGGACTACCATCGAGCAATGATTGAAGCGTTGCGAAAACGAGGCCATGCAGTGGTGAGTCATGACCGAAAGAGTTTGGTTCATCGAGGTGAGGTGGTGGATCATTTCGAGTTGGATTTGTTGGTGGATGATTCGGTCATTCTGGAGTTGAAGCACATCAAGTCGGTATTTCACCCAGAGCATTATGTTCAGATCATCAACTATCTTAAGCGCTGGGAAAAGCGGTTGGGTATTTTGATCAACTATGGCCTGGAGCGTTTGAGCTCTCAAAGAGTTCCATACGATTCGGCAAGTGCAGATGTGCATGTAAGTGGGAAATGGGAAGAATTGCGGAGAAGAATGCCTGTCTTGTGTGACCGCGTTATTCAAGGAGTGGACAATGTTCTGGCGTTACATGACTATGGCTATGGCACAGACGTTTTTAGAAAGCTGTTGGTTGGCGAGCTGGCCCATCTAGGTTGTATGGCTCGGCAGGCCGTTATTCGCCCAGCCCTGGGGGAACTCGTTCTTGATCAACAAGAAGTTGCCTGCATAGACGTTGATTCGAAGTTGCTGGTTTCGGTTTCGGCAACAGGGAGCAATGCTTCGTCGTCGGATTTGGCTTATTTAAAAAGCTACATGAAGCATGCTGGGATTCCGTGTGGTATAGTGATTGATGTCGGAAATCCAGAAATTCAATTAAAAGGAGTACTGTAGTGAATTCGTTGTTTTTCCTACATTCGTTGCAAAAAGGATTATCATGAATTTAATTGTGGCAATGACGGGCGCTTCCGGGGCGCTGGCGACGAAGCTGCTGCTGGAAAAGGCGCAGTGGCCCGTAACGCTGGTGGCCAGCAAGATGGGCCGCGTGGTCTACGAGCAGGAGGCCGGCCCGTTTGCCGAGCTGGAGGCGCTGGCCGCCGAGGTTTGGAAAGATGCCGACCTGACGGCCACCATTGCGTCGGGATCGGTCCCGACGGTGGGCATGGTGATTCTGCCCTGTTCGGCCAACACGCTGGGCAAGGTGGCGGCGGGCATCGCCGACTCGCTGGTGACGCGCGCGGCGCACTGCCAGCTCAAGGAGGGGCGCAAGGTGGTGCTTTGCATTCGCGAGGCGCCGTGGACGCTGATCAATGCCCGCAACGCCGAAACGGTTGCCGCTGCCGGCGGAACCATCATGCCGATGTCGCCGCCGTACTACATGGCGAAGGGGCGCGATCCCAACACCGTTTCCATGGTCGAGATGCTGGGCTACTACTGCGACCACGTCCTCTCCCTGTTCGGGCAGGAGGCGCCGCGGACCTGGGGCGATATCCGATAGCCCTTCCGCGAATCCCGGAAAAACAAGGAATGCTCGGCGGTTGAGTTGGTCCTCGGTTTTCCCTATCATCCGTGGCATTCCATTATGAGCAACCACCCACCAGAGCGCGATACCCTGATCTCCGCGGAGGAAAACCGCACGATGTTCGATCGCATTGCCAAACACTACGATGCGGCGAACCGGGCGATCTCCATGGGAATGGACCGCGCGTGGCGCCGGAAGGCGATTGAACTGCTGCGGCCGTTCCGCGGCGGGCGCTACCTGGATATCGGCACGGGCACGGGGGATCTGGTTTTCGAGATTTTGGACCAGTCGGCCAATGTGCTGGTGGATGGCATCGATCCGGCAAGCGGCATGCTGGATATCGCCAAGGCGAAGGCGGCCCGGCGCGGCTTGGGCGACGCGGTCAATTTCTTCGTTGCGGATGCGCTCGATTTGCCGATGGAGTCCGAGACCTACGACGGGATTGTTTCGGGCTTCTGTTTCCGCAACATCGAACGGCGGCAGAAGGCGCTGGAGGAGATGCGGCGGGTGCTCAAGCCCAAGGGGATGCTGGTGATCCTGGAGGCCACCTATCCGGAGAGTTTTTGGATTCGCCTGGGCTATCGCCTGTATGTGCCGTTGGTCCCGCTGATCGGGAAGGTGCTCGGCGACGGGGGAGCCTATAAATATCTGGTGGATTCGATCGAGGATTTCCCGAAACCCGATACCATCACCGACATGTTCGGCGCGGCCGGCTTTTCCGGGGTCCGCTACCGGTCGCTCACCTTTGGAACCGTCTGTATATTCTCGGGGAAAAAATGAATACAACGCAGCATGGATCCCGCGCGGAATCGACCGCGCCTAACGATATGAAAAGCAATGAAGAATTCGTGTTTGCCGGCGCGCCCTACAGCAACTCGGCGCCGCTGGTGGACAAGCTGACGGAGGTGGATTCCCGCGTGCGGGTGTTCAACGACCATCCATCGAGCCTGGTTCGCGATCTCCTGTCCGGGCGCGCCGACGTGGCGCTGATTCCGGTGGTGCACCTTTTCGCCCATCCGGAGCTGGTGATGCTCGAAGGGCTGGGCGTGGCCGCCGACGGTCCGGTTCAAAGCGTGTTGCTCAAGTGCAACAAGAAGATGGGGCGCATCAAGACGGTTGCGCGCGACCCGGCTTCGGCCACCTCCAACGCATTGGCCGAGCTGCTGCTGACCAGATATTTCAAGCAGAAGATCGAGATGCTCGACTTCAACGCGGAGGAAACCCCCGACGCCGCGGTCGTGATCGGCGACCGCGCGCTGTGCGCCGAGCCGGCGCCCGCAGGGGATATCGACCTGGCCGAGGCGTGGCAAAAGTGGACCAACCTGCCGTTTGTATTCGCGGTATGGGCCGTCCGCAAGGATTTCGCGTTTATCGACGAAGTGACCGCGATCGCGCACAAGGCGTATGCCGCCGGCTTTTTGGCCACGGAGGAGATTGCCGAGCGGTTTGCCGAAAAGCTTGGGGGCTCGCAGGATTTCTGGGCCGATTACCTCGACAACTCGATCCACTACCGGCTCTCCGCCAAAGATCTCGAAGGCCTGCAGCGGTTCCGGAAGCTCATGGCCAAAGGTTGAGCGGGATGCGGCCGGCCCATGCCGGGCCCGATCCCGAAAAAAAGACGGACATCTGCCGGCGGACGGCGTATCGTTTCGGCATTGCGGTTCGGCGAAGAATTGGGAGAGGGGTCGTATGCGGCGTTTTCCGGTTTTCATGGTTTTGTTCTTCGGGGCGGCCCTCTGCGCGGGAGCGGTGCGCGATTTCCGGACCCGCGACGGGAAGGTGGTCCGCGGCGAACTCTTCGCCTACAACCCGCGGACGGACAAGCTGACCATCGTCACCGAAAAAAAGAAGACGGTGCAACTCAAGGGAAACGACCTCGCGGACGAGGATTACATCCATGTCCGCGACTGGGATTCCGTCCGGCTCTTTTCCCAGAACACCCATTTCCGCATGTATTTCAGCGGACCCGATTCGCTGAACAAGTGGTCCAGGATCCTGTGGCGCCGCCCCCCGGGGAAGGTGGATGCGCAGCAAACCTATCGCATCGACCACAACCGGATGGGATACGGGATCAAATTCGATAACCAGACCGGCTACGACCTGGAAAACCTCGAGATCAAATACAACATTTTCTACCTGCAGGAGCGGATGGACTACTGGAAGGAGGAGAAGGTTCCGGAAATCGTCGTGCGCCCCTGCCGCCTCCGGATGGCGGTCGTCCCCGCCGGCAAAAACCAAAAAATCGCGACCCGGACCGTGGTGCTCCGCCGCAAGGAAATCGCCGCGGCCGGGACGAAGCTGCGCTATCTGGAGGGCGATGGACGTTTCCTGAAATCGCAGATGATCGGCGCGATCTTCCGCATCTCCATCCGAACCCGCAGCGGGCAGGCCGCCGTGCGCGAGATCCGCCTGCCGAAGGAGCTTTCCGAGCACTATGTGTGGGTCGAGCCTACTGCGGAAAACTCGGTATGGCCCGACGACGATCTCGACGAGCGCGAAGCGGTGGCGCGGCCGCCGACCCTCTGGGTGGAACAGGGCGGGCAAGAGGATTGAGGGGAGCAAGGCGGAGCGTGGATATGGCCAAGAAAAAGAACAAACCGTTTTTTGCCCAGCACGCCAAGTCGAGCGCCGCGCTGGCCACGCTGGCCATCCATGCGGTGCTGATTCTCGGTGCCGCAAGCTTCGTGGCGTTCCGGGTGATCACGAAGAAGGATCAGGTCTTCGTTTCCAACGAAGTCAAGCGGCCGCAGTTGAAGCTCAAGAAGCTGCAGGTTCCGATCAAGCTGGAAAAGCGCAAGAAGAAGCAGACCGCCACGCTGCGCAAGCGTCTGGTGGCCAAGCCGCACACCGCCTCCATGGAGATCGCCTTGCCGGAAATTTCCGGGGTGACGAGCGGCTTGGGGCCCATGGACGTGACGGGCGGCCTCGGCTCCGACCTTGGCTTCACGATTCCCGAAATCAACTTTTTCGGCGTAAAGAAAAAGAGCGAGAAGGTGGTGTTCGTGGTGCTGGCGGGCCCGGCATCGACCGCCGGGTCGAACGGCTACCAAAGCCCCAAGTCGCGCATGTGCTTCTACACCTTGCGCGCCCGCCTGAACGACATGGTCGGTCGGCTCCCCGAATACGCCCTGTTCAACGCCACCTTTTTCATGAGCGAAATCACCACGCCCTTTTCCACCAACCTGCTGCTGGCCACGCAGGAAAACAAGGCGCTGCTCAAGGAGTGGGCGTCCACCGTCAATCCGCTGGAGTTGGAGGAAACCTATGGCCCCGGCAACAACTACGAAGGCTTTTGGGATCGCTACATCCAGCTCGATTGGGCGGCGGGCGACCGCTGGGAAGGGCCGGATCTTCCGCCCGTCTACCCCAAGTGGCTCTACCGCTACGAACCCGGGCCCCATATCCGGAAGCATTTCCCGAAAAACGGGGCGCGCCCGAAGATGGAATTCGAGCATTGGAACAAGGCCGTCTGTTTTGCCTTCGAGCAAAAGCCCGACACCATCTTCATCCTGACCACGAACTACATCGGCGAAGAGCCCGGCGTTCTGATCAAAAGCTTCAAGGCCATCTGCCGCGACATCTATGGGCCCGACTCCCGGAAATTCCCCACCATCAACGTCGTGGTGCTCACGCGCGTTGGACGGATTGCCGAGAGCGCCTCCAACGTGCTCGACAACTACATGTCGATCATCAACGAGTTCCGCGGCCGGGGCGAGGTGATCGAGGATATCCGCGACTACATGACCGAAGAGGAGCGGGCGGCCATGGAAAAGCTTGAAGGCGTCTTCTAACCGTCCTCCCGCCGGTTGCGAATGGTGCGGCGGTTCACTGGCGTGTGGGTTTTTTCGTCCCGGGGGGGGCGCGTCGCATCGCATGGGAAACGCTTTGGCATCGTCATTCCATGCAAAAGCCCCTATGTTCGGGTGCCGGTGGTATCGATGCCCGGAGACACGGTAGGTGGAATTATGGAATTTTATATAACAGGCTTTAAGCCCTTCAAGGGACGGCCCAACAATGGGTCGGAAACCCTGGTGAATTCGTTGAGGGCATGCCCGGGTCTGGGGCATGTCAATTTCAAGGTGCTCGATGTGGCCTGGGAAAGTTTCGATGCGTTCTTTCGGGAGCTCGAAGGCGTGGATCTCGCCGGGATCATCGGTTTCGGGGAAGGCAAGGAGCCTTCGATCGTCATCGAGCGGGTGGGGCACAACCTGTCGTCGGGGATCGACGAGTTCGGCGTGTCTAAAGAGGAAGAGGCCATCAACGGCGAATGGGCGCCCACCAACGCCTCCCGGATCCGGATCCCGCCGGGCGGGCACCTCGCCGTCGCGGAGAGTTCCGATGCGGGGCGCTTTCTGTGCAACTACGAGCTCTTCCACATCAACGCGCTCGATGTGGCCACCTCGGCCTTCATCCATTTGCCCGTTCAACAAGATATGGCGGATGACGAATACGTGGCCTTATGGCAACCGACGATTCTGGAAATCGTGCATCATAACTTCGCGCTTGCCGGCAAAGCCTAACCGCCGCCGTGAAGCGTTGACCGAAGTTCCGCGAACCACGCACAGTACGTGCAACAGCAAGAAGGAGAAAATGATATGGGAACCAAAACCGTTTATCTCGCCCTGGTTGGCCTGCTGGTGAGTTGTGGGGTGGTGTCGGCCAAACCGCCGGAAGCCCCTTCGCGGCTCTGCGTCGTTTGGACGAGCGCCGACCCGGACGTTGCCAAGAACGTCTGTTTCATGTACGCGCTCAACGCGAAGAAGGCCGGATGGTTCGACGAGGTTTGTCTGGTCGTCTGGGGGCCCTCCGCCAAGCTGCTCGCCGAAGACCCGGCGCTTCAGGCCGAACTCAAAGCCATGCAGCAGGTCGGGGTCGTGACGGAAGCCTGCGTGGCGTGTGCCCGCAGATACGGGGTCGTCGATGATCTGAAGAAACTCGACCTCGATGTCAAAGGCATGGGCCAGCCGCTCAGCGACCGGCTGAAGGCCGATTGGAAGGTCATCACCTTCTAAGCGGACGCCTCCCGGCAGGGAGCGACCGCGGCGGCATGTTGCAAACATTGAAGCGCCATACATCAAGGAGAAACCATGTGTCTTGCGGTTCCCATCAAGGTGGTTGAGTTGCTCGACGGCCAAATGGCCATCGGCGAGCAGCTCGGTGTGCAGGTCGAGTTTTCAACCGCGTTGCTGGAGGCCGTGACGGTGGGCGACTATGTGCTCGTCCACACGGGCATCGCCATCGAAACCCTCGACGAAGCCGACGCCCAGGAAACCCTCTCGATCTGGAACGAACTCAATTCCGGGTCGGCCGGATGAACGGTTCGAAGGATTTCAAGGATCCGGTCTTGGCGAAAAAGCTGTCCGCCGCAATTGCCGCGGTGGTGGGCGATGCGCCGTTCAGCATCATGGAGGTCTGCGGCGGGCAAACGCATACGATCTACAAATACCGGCTGCGCGAAATGCTGCCGCCTAATTTGCGTCTCGTCTCCGGCCCCGGCTGCCCGGTTTGCGTCACCCCGATCGACTACATCGACAAAGCCGTTTTCCTGGCGCTGGAAAAGGGGGCGACGATCTACACCTTCGGCGACCTGATGCGCGTGCCCGGAACCACCCTGAGCCTGGAGCAGGCGCAGGCCGAAGGGGCCGACGTGCAGCCCGTCTATTCCCCGCTGCAGGCGCTCGCGGCGGCCCGGGAATTTCCCGGCCGGCAGGCGGTGTTCCTTGGAATCGGTTTCGAGACCACGTTGCCCGGCATCGGCCTGCTGATCAAGCAGGCGCAGGAAGCGGACCTCGGCAACCTCTCCGTATTGCTTTCGGCCAAGCGGGTGCCGCCCGTGCTGGAGGCGTTGCTGGCGGGAGGGCAGGCGCGGATCGATGGTTTTGTGACGCCGGGCCACGTCACGGCGATCATCGGAACCAAGGCCTACGACGCGCTCTGCGAGAACTACCACGTGCCCATGGTCGTCGGCGGTTTCGAGCCGCTGGATCTGCTCGGCGCGATCCATCTGCTTTCGAAGGAAATGGTTGCGGGCGGGCAGGGCAACCGCAATGCCTATTCGCGGGTGGTGTCGCACGCCGGCAACCGCAAGGCGCAGGCGCTGCTCGAAGCGGTCTTCGAGGTGAAGGACGACGCGCTGCGCGGGCTCGGCGTGATTCCGCGCGCGGGCTATGCCATCCGCGAGGCCTACGGGCGCTACGACGCGGAGCGCCGCTTCGAGATCGCGACCCGCAGTTGCGAACCCGACGGATGCATCTGCGGCGAGATCCTGTGCGGGGTGAAGGCGCCTGCCGATTGCCCGTTGTTCGGGACGGTCTGCACGCCCGGTTCGCCCGTGGGCTCCTGCATGGTCAGCAACGAAGGCGCTTGCAACGCCGCCTTCCTTTTCGATTAGGCAAAGGCGAGGTTGATGGTCTCGTCGTCGTTTTCGGTAATGCTGTATGGGCCGGAGGGAACGATGCTGAACCCCGCCTTGGCGTGGGCTTCGATGATCTGCTTTTCCACCTCTTCGGCCACGGCGGGCTCGCAGTCGGTGTGGGTGAACATTTTCAGCGCCATCGGCCGGTTGGTGAACTGCAGCAGAAAGGCGGAATTTTGCACGAAGACCAGGTCGTCGTAGGCATAGGTCACTTCCAGCCCGAGGTCGGCCAAAAGGGCGGTGATTTTCCCGAGGGGTTTTTCAATCGTTTCCATGTTCTCTTCCTGCGAATCCAACCCCGAAGACACGGAGGCCAGGCTTTTGTAAGCGGGGCGTTCTTGGTGCCTTCGTGGTTGGTTCTTTTTTTTACGCGGCGATGAGCTTTGCGGCCCAGGCCTGGATGGCTTCGGCGGTTGCGATCATTTCGGGGATCGCTTCGGCGGGCGGTTCGGTGCGGTGGTAGCCGGCAAAAACCGGGCAGATGTTTTGGTAGGACTCGAACTTGCGCAGCTGGTCGGCGATGGATTCGTCGATGCCGCCGACTTGGTTGGCCGCGTCGATCAGGTCGGTGAAGGTGTGGTTGTCGGCCAGCTTGCCCTTGGCCATGAGCGCGCCCATGACGTGCTTTTCGATGGCGAGGCCGATGATGTTGTAGAGGATTTCGGCGGTAAAGACGGCCGGGCGCTTGATGCCGCCGCGCGCGGTCTTGAGGTATTTGTCGCCTTCGTTCATGAAGTCGGAGTAGTCGGTGTTGCGATATTCGGCGGTCATTGTGGTCTCCTTCCGGGGATTCCGGAAAAGCAGCTTGCCGTATAAGGGGGAAATGGAACCGGGACGCGGGGCGCAAACAGAGGAGGAGAGAGATTTCTGTTATGAGGCAATGTCATAAACCCGCGCCCCGGTTCCAAAGTGTTTCCGCTCCCGCCTCCGGAACAGGCGGGAGCGATTGGTGATTACATCACCAGTTCGAACTTACATTCGTCGGCATCGCGGTCGATCTTGTCCATGATGGCGCCGAGCATGAGTTCGAGCAGGCGGATGCCGCCCTTGTAGCCGACGGTCGGGAAGTAGCTGTGCCCGATGCGGTCGAGGATCGGGAAGCCGTAGCGTACGAACGGGATGTCCTCGTCGCGCGCGATGTACTTTCCGTAGGTGTTGCCCATGAGCAGGTCCACCGGCTCGTTCTTGATCCACTGGTGCAGCTGGAAGATGTCGGCCTGTTTCCCGTTCATCACATTGACGTTCGGGGCCTTTTCGGCGCAGAGCTCCTTGATCTTGCCGGTGAACTTCTTGCCGGGCGTGCCGGATACGATGTGCGTCGGGATCATGTCGAGGTCGAGCAGGAACTCGGTCAGCGGGAGCAGCTGGTCGGGGTCGCCGAAGAGCGCAACCTTCTTGCCGTAGAGGTACTGCGACATGTCGGTGATGACGTCCACCAGGCGGCCGCGTTCCGTGATGAAGGAATCCGGAATGGAAACTTTCGCCGCGCTGGCCAAGGCCTGTACGAACCGGTCCGTGGCACCGAGGCCGACCGGAATGTCGAGGACTTCGTACGGCACCTTGAACTTGCTGTCGAGCAGCTTCGCGGCGTCTTCCGATGCCCAGGCGCCGCAGGCCAGCGTCTTGATGCTGTCGCCGGAGGAGGCGATGGCTTCGACGGTGGCGCCGCCGGCGGGGTACATCTTGAATTCGCCGGTCTGGGGCGAGTCGACCACGTCGGAGGTGTCCGGGTACATCACGATGTTGGCGCCCATGGCTTTCGCGATCTCCTTGAGTTCGCGCATGTCGGACGGTTCAACCCAGCCCGGCAGGATGTTCACCTGGTCGATCGCGGTGCCGGTGTGCTGGGCCAGGCCCTTGACGATGCCGGTGCACATGTTGGCGAATCCGGTGATGTGCGAACCCACGTAGGACGGGGTGTTGCAGAAGATCACTTTCTTGCCGTCCGGGATCTTTCCGTCGGTGGTGGCCTTGTCGACGATCTGGTTGATGTCGTCGCCGATGGTCTCGGAAAGGCAGGTCGTGTGGATGGCGACCAGGTCCGGATCATAGATGGTGAACATGTTGGTCAGGGCCGCGAGCAAGTTGGCCTGGCCACCGAACACCGAGGAGCCTTCCGTGAAGGAGCTGGTTCCGGCCATGACCGGATCCTTGTAGTGGCGGGTCAGGACGCTGCGGTGGTACGAGCAGCAACCCTGCGAGCCGTGCGAGTGCGGCAGGCAACCGTGGACGCCCAGTGCCGCATACATGGCGCCTACCGGCTGGCAGGTCTTCGCCGGGTTGACGGTGAGCGCTTTGCGTTCCGTGATTTCTTTGGGGGTGTGTCTTAAGAGCATTTTCTTTCTCCAGATATAGGGTTCAAGAGTTGGAAGGGTTGAAGGGTTGAAGAGCACCTTTACACTCTGGAACCCTTGAACCTTTAACCTTTCATTTAGGCGACATATTCCGCGCAGATGCAGGGATCGGTTTCCTTGGTGAGCCACGGGGCCTTGATCTTCTTCCAGATGGTGGTGCTGAGCATCTTTTCGATGTCGGCGTAGAAGTTCTTGGCGCCTTCGAATCCGGCGTAGGGTCCGCCGTAGTCGTAGGAGTGCAGCTGCTTGAGCGGAATCCCCGATTTCTGGACGACATATTTTTCCTTGATGCCGGCGCAGAAGATGTCGGGTTTGTAGAACTCGATCAGCTTTTCGGTTTCCCAGTGGGTGATGTCGTCGACGATCAGGGACTGGTCGGCCATGTCCGGGGCCATGCCGCGGTAATCGCTGATTTCCAGACCTTTTTCCTTGAGGGCTTCGAGCTTCTCTTCCGTGGCCCGCGGGTTGAAGCGGGTTTCGTCGGCTTCCACCTTGATCTCTTCGATGTTGCGGCTGTCGGCGTCCACCTTGATGGTCGGCAGCACTTTGCGGCCTTCGTAGTCGTCGCGATGGCCGAACTCGTAGCCGGCGGAAACGGTTTTCATTTCCAGCTCCTTGAAGAGTTCCTGGTAGTGATGCGCACGGGAACCGCCCACGAACAGCATCGCCACTTTGCCGGCGGTCTTGGCGCGGGCCATCGTTGCGCGGTCGAGCACCGAAGGCATCTCCTCGGCAATCACCTCTTCGATCTTCGCCTTGAGCGCTTCGTCTTCGAAGTATTCGCCGACTTTGCGCAGCGCCTTCGCGGTGGATTCCGCGCCGATGAAGTTGACCTTGAACCACGGAATCCCGAACTTGGTTTCCTGCATTTCGGCCATGTAGTTGATCGAGCGGTGGCACATCACCAGGTTGAGGTCGGCCATGTGCGAGTTGGCGAACTTGTCCATGGTGGAGTTGCCCGAGAAGGTGCAGATGATGTCGATGCCGCACTTCTTGAAGATGCGGTCGATTTCGAAACCATCGCCCCCGATGTTGTACTCGCCGAGCAGGTTGACGGTGTATTTGCCGGCCGGTTTGGTGTCGTCCAGGCCAATCACGTGGCGGAAGAGCTGGTTGTTGGCGATGTGGTGGCCAGCGGACTGGGACACCCCTTTGTAGCCTTCGCAGCTGAAGCCGAAGACGTTGCAGTCGCCGAGCTTTTCCTTCATCTCGCGCGATACCGCATGCACGTCGTCGCCGATCAGGCCGACGGGGCAGGTGGAGAACACGCCGATCGCCTTGGGCTTGAAGATGTCGTAGGCTTCCTGAATGGCCTGCTTCAGTTTTTTCTCGCCGCCGAAGACGATGTTCTCGTCCTGCATGTCGGTGGAAAAGCAGTAGTTCATGAAGTTGTCGCCGTCCACGCCCGGGTCGGTTTGGTTGCGGCGCGTCAGCCAAGCGTAGAAGCTGCAGCCGATCGGGCCATGAACCAGGTTGACGATGTCGCGGGTCGGTCCGAGCACCACCCCTTTGCAGCCGGCATAGGTGCAGCCGCGCTGGGTGATGACGCCCGGGATCGTGCGGACGTTGGACTGGATTTCCTGATCCAGTTTCGGGTCGTTGATGACCATCGATTTCGCGCGCTTGCGGGCGATTTTCGGCGGGTATTTCGCAAGGATTTCTTCCTTCACTTTCGAAGGATCCGGTAATTTGGTTTCTTCGCTCATTCCAAACCTCCTGAGGAGTCGAGGACGTTGCCGCCGCAGGGGCCTTCAGCGGTTTCGCCGGTTCTTACGCGGGTTGCTTCCAAAATCGGCAGGACGAAAATTTTTCCGTCGCCCGAGCTGCCGGTCTGGTTGGTTTTGATGATGGTATCGACGGTCTTTTCCACCCAGTCGTCGGAGACCACCACGGTGATCAAACGCTTGGGTACCAGGCGCGGACCTTCGCCCAGCTGGGCGATCGCTTCCTCGGCACCTTCCTCGGCGCCGTGCAGGATGCGGAAGTCGACCATTCCTTTGCCGCGGCCCTGGACGCGCCCGGTCGCGGTGAAGGAGCTGATGCCCGCTTCGTTCAACGCACGCTTGGTGTCGTTGATTTTGTTCATTCGAATGACTGCCATTACTTCTTTCATGACGGCCTCCTAGTCTTCTTTTACGCCGGAACTGATCGTGTAGATGCTCTCAACGGGGGAGATGAAGATTTTGCCGTCGCCGAAGTTGCCGGTGGCGCTCGTCTTGGCGGCGGCCAGGACGGTCTTGACCACGAAATCCTTGTCGGCTTCCGGAACCACCGTCATCAGCATTTCCTTGGGCAGCTCGTCGTAGGTGACTTCGCCGACCTTCAGGCCGCGCTGCTTGCCGCGTCCGAAGACCGGAACCTTGGTGACCGCCGGGTAGCCGGCTTCGAGCAGGCATTTCATTACTTCGTCGGCCTTTTCCGGGCGAACGATCGAGCGTACGAGTAGTTTAGACATGGTTTTTCTCCTGGTAGTTTTTCAATTGGGTCAAAAGGTTGAAGGGTTGAAGGGTTGAAGGGTTAAAGAGTTGAAGGGGAGGTTCTTCCTGTTGAACCCTGCAACCCTCTAACCGTTTCAACCGGCAGCGCCGCTGCCTTATGCATCGAATCCGTATTTCACCATCAGCTCTTCGAGGTCTTCGATTTCGAGCGGCGTCGGGATAACGCGCATTTCGTTGTCGTTGATCTTCTTGGCGAGGGCGCGGTACTCGTCGGCCTGGCCGGATTCCGGCGCGAAATCGATCACGGTTTTGCGGTTGAGCTCGGCGTGCTGGACGATGTTGTCGCGCGGTACGAAATGGATCATCTGGGTGCCGAGGCGGTTGGCCAGCTCGGTGATGAGTTCGAGTTCGTTGTCGCATTTGCGGCTGTTGCAGATCAGGCCGCCGAGGCGGACGCCGCCGGCATCGGCGAACTTCACGATCCCCTTGCAGATGTTGTTGGCCGCATACATGGCCATCATTTCGCCGGAAACCACGATGTAGATCTCTTCGGCTTTGCCTTCGCGGATCGGCATGGCGAATCCGCCGCAGACCACGTCGCCGAGTACGTCGTAGAAAACGTAGTCGAGTTTCTGGTCTTCTTCATAAGCACCCAGCTGTTCGAGCAGGTTGATCGAGGTGATGATGCCGCGTCCGGCACAGCCGACGCCCGGTTCCGGTCCGCCGGATTCCACGCAGCGGGTTGCCCCGAAACCATCCTTGATGACATCGTCGAGTTCCACGTCTTCGCCTTCTTCGCGAAGGGTGTCGAGCACGGTCTTCTGGGCCAGGCCGCCAAGCAGCAGGCGAGTGGAGTCGGCCTTCGGATCGCAGCCTACAACCATTACCTTGTTGCCCGCTTCCGCGAGTCCGGCCACGGTGTTCTGCGTGGTTGTGGACTTTCCGATTCCGCCTTTACCGTAGATTGCGATTTTTCTCATGGTACTTCTCCTTGGTTGTTGTCTTGGTTTCCAATTTCAGTTCGAGTGTTTTGCTTTCCAAATGGTGCCACCCCCTATTGCAACAGGTGTGCCATCGGGCCTGAGGCGGGTTGTCGGGGTTGGTAAGTGCTTGTTGTGCAGTTCTTAAGCGGGTTCGCGGTCGCGGCGGCGCCCCGGAGCGCCGGGGCCCGCCCCCCGGAAATTTATTTCCGGAAGTCCGGCGGGTTCGGTCGGCGGGGGGGGCAAGCGTGGGTAAAGCAACGGCTTAGGCGGAGTTTCGACATTTTTTTCCGCCCCTTAAACCCCGGTGGAAACATATTTCCAAAACGGCGCGATCGCACCGGCCGCGCGTTTTCCGCGAATCGTGGAAAGTCAGCATGTTGAAAAAGGGCGGGGGTTGCGCGAATTATCCATCTGTTTGCCGCTTTTTCCCATGGTTGTTTCCCTGCGGCTATCTATTATGGATAGCTAGTTCATAGTTTAGATTAAAGGCAGTAGTCTCTGCTCGCATTGTTCGGCTGGATATCTATAGTCGAACAATCTGCAAAGATGCCGGCATGGGCCCAGGTGGGTTGTGCCGTTGTAGGTTGTGTTGAGAAAACCCCAAGGAGGTTGTGATGGGAATTGTTGATATTATTGTATTCGTTGCATTTGTTGCGGCGGTGCTTTTTGTTGGCTTGTACAAGTCGAAGGGCG
>NZ_JBFJYW010000028.1:0-18901 GCF_041622395.1 Pontiella sp.
GGATCCCGCACGCATGGGCCAACTGCATCCCCACCGGATTTTATTGGTCGAAGACAACCGCGTTAACCAGATGGTCGCGCTTAAGATGCTTGAAAAAATGGGCTATTCGGCCGATCTGGCCATCAATGGAAAGGACGCCGTGGCGGCCGCGCTCCAAACCCCCTACGACATTATCTTGATGGACATCCAGATGCCCATCATGGATGGTCTGGAAGCAACCCGGCAAATTCGCGCGAAGCTTCCGCCCGACAGGCAGCCCCGAATCATCGGGCTTTCCGCCCACGCGCTACAGGAACACCGAAACGAAGCGATGCGCATCGGCATGGACGACTACCTGACCAAGCCACTAAAACTACAGACGCTGGCGCAGTCGCTGGCCCGCCGCGACTGAAAGCAGGCACATTGCGGAAACCATCAACCATGAACTCCCGCTCATCCATCTACGCCTATCTGGAAAAGCCTTCGATGGTGGACTACCCCAAGCATTTCGCGGCGGTGTTCTTCACCAGCGGATGCAACTTTGCCTGCGGCTTCTGCCACAACGCCGCGCTGATGGGAAAAAAGCAGGCCGGCCTCTCTTGGGAACGGCTTGAAAATGCCTGCACCAAGTTCAAAAAGGACTGGGTCAACGGCGTCGTCATCACGGGCGGCGAACCCACCCTGGCTCCCGACCTCGTCGAACTGATCCATCTCTTCAAGGACCGCTTCGGCTTCGACGTCAAACTCGACACCAACGGCTCCAACCCCGAGCTGCTCGCCGAATGCCTGCCGCTCGTCGATTATGTCGCCATGGACATCAAGACCGGATTCTCCGGCTACCCGGACCTCGTCCACTACTCCGCCACCGCCAACATACAGCGATCCATCGACCTCATCCGGGCCGAGGCCAAAGACTACGAATTCCGGACCACGGTCATCGAATCCTTCCACACCGACGAACAGATGGACGAAGTCGCCAAGATCATCGAAGGCTCCAAGCGCTATGCCCTTCAGGCCTTCATCCCGCGCGACGAGCTGCCCGGCAAAGCATTCCGCACCCTCCCCCGCACCACCGCCGCCCGCCTCCACCAGCTCAAAGCCCGCATGGCCGGAACGGCCGACGAGATCCTCCTGCGCGGCGCTTAGGAAACCGCGGTTCCATCCGCGCCATGCGCACGCGGGGTTCGGACAGAGCCTCACCCTCCACCTCACACGACAGGCTGGAGGGCGAGGTTCCATCCGAGCCGCGCGCACGGGCGAGGTTCCATCCGAGCCATACACAATTTTTTGGAGGGCGAGCCTCCGTGCGAGCCGCCATGCGCACGCGGGGTTCAGACGGCGCCTCTCCCTCCAATATTGACACCCCCTCCGCACAGCCCTACCCTCACCAGCATGAGCGAGGGCATTCATAGAGATCGGAAACACCCGACTCATCAACCGGTTTTCGAGCAATTCAATCGATCAAATATCATACATGTTACGGTCTGCTCAAAAAACCGGAGACACATCTTTGCAAACGCACAGTCGCACGAGGTGATCGTAGCGGCCTGGCTCAAGGCAGACCGCTGGAAAGTCGGCCGATATGCGATCATGCCCGACCACATCCATTTCTTTTGTTCACCGGTCGGCATTGAGTATCCCCCGCTCATCAAATGGATTCGGTATTGGAAATCCATGGCATCCAACCACTGGCCCCGCCCCGATGAGCACCCGATTTGGCAAACCGACTTTTGGGATACCCAGCTTCGCCGCAGCGATTCATATTCCGAAAAATGGCATTATATCAGAAACAATCCTGTCCGCGCCGGACTCTGTGAAACCGCAACGGATTGGCCATACCAAGGTGAACTGGAAACGCTGTTCTGGCACGAGTAGCAATGGGATAACCGGAATGGAGGGCGAGGTTCCATCCGAGCCGCGCGCGCGTTTTGTTGGAGGGCGAGGTTCCATCCGAGCCATTCCGCACGCGAGGTTCGGCCGGCGCCTCAGCCTCCACCTCACACGACAGGCTGGAGGGCGAGCCTCCGTGCGAGCCGCCATGCGCTCGTGGGGTTCGGCCGAAGCCTCACCCAGCAACTTCCGCGTTCCACGCCTCGAAGATCATGACCATGGCGAGGGTGTCGAGTTCGCAGTAGCGCAGCAGGGCGTCGTTCACCGCGGCGCGTTCTTCATCCGGGACTTCCGAAAACTGCAGGCTGGCGTAAGCGTTCGCGGCGGCCGCGCCATCGGCAATGGATTGCTCGCCGAGCAGCTTGTACGGATCCTTGACCCGCCCGCTTTGATCGCGCTGGATCCAGGCCTGGTTTTGGAAATTGGTTCCGGCGTACGCCGGCTTGGCATATTTTTCCTGCAAAGCAGCCGAGCTGTTCAACACGGCCGGCAGCACCTTCTTGATGGAATTGCTGCCTTTCATGTCGCGTTGGTAATAGAACTTTTTCACCAGATCGAGCAGGTCGACCACACTGCGCGATTTCCCGGTAATCGTTACGATCCAGTCGATCAGTTCATGCCGGTCTGCAACGTCGTCCAGCTCCGCAAATTGCTCGACCATCTGGGCCAGCACGGTTAATTCGTGCGGCGCATAGTGCAAGATCGTCCCCTCGTCCTTTTCAAGCGCGGCCTTTAACGCCCGGACAAATTCAACATTCGGATCAACCCCGGCTTCGGTATTCAGAAATTCACCCGCATGTTCGATCCGGCCATCCGCATGAACCAGGTGATGCGAAAACTGGAAGGCGATGGTTTCGCAGGGATGCCGGCCTTTGGAGAAGGGAATCGCGACCGCCGCCGTCTCGAAATCAATGAAGTGCAGCGGGTAGGTCCACTCGGCAAACGCCTGGGCAAGCCCCTCGCGATCGATCCAGGGTTCGGGATCGTTCCGCACCGTTTTTTCCACCTGCAGCCACTGGCGTTTCTCGAGCGGCTTGGCGAGATCGAAATCCAGCGGATCGAGATCCCGCAGGAAAAATTTGTTCGCCCGGAGGAAGGCCTGCTTTTTGGTGCAGGCGCCGATCTCCAGGATATTCGGTTCGTTGAAATCGGCTTCGCTGAATTTAAGCGTCTCCAGCCAGCACTGCTTGTAGCCGCTTTTCAACCCCGTGGTTTCCTCGGCGTCCGTCGTCCGGAACTCGCACTTCCCGCAGACGGCGCAATCGAAGCGGGGCTTGATTCGTTGGTCCGCCGCATAGGCCTCGGCCAGAGCGTTGATGTAACCCGCGAAATCGTAGGCTTTATGGCCAATGCGATATTTGTCTTCCCGAATCAGCTTCAGCGCCTGATGCACATTCACCTTGATCAGCACCGGGTCGCCCAGCGCCTCGGGGGAACAATCGCCGATCCGCTGAATGCCCGCGGCGGAGATTCTGAACTTCCGGTTCAACCCGTCCACCGTGGCGCGCGCCTTTTTATCGAGCAGCATCAGGCGCGGCCGAACCACCCGGTCCGGATAGGCCAGCTTCAGCACCTGGTCCTGGAAGGCCACATCCATCAGGTGCGTTTTCCAGGTCGGGGCGATTTTCCCGCTGCGCTTGCCGATCAGCTCCCCTTTTCCTCCATAGGCGCGCGCCTTCACGTCGATGAGGTCCAGCAGGTTTCCGTCCTTGCAAAGCACGTCGATCCGGATGAACAGGTTTTCGTGCCGGACCGCCGCCTCGAAGATCGTGACGCGCTCCAGCTGCAGCAGCTCCTTGGTTTTTTCCAAAGCCGCCTCATCGTCCAAGCTCTGGAGATCGTGCCCGCCCGGATGATAGGCCTTGGCCAGTTCGCCGGCCTGGAATCCGCCCTCCGCCAGCGCCTTTAAGAAGGGATCGTTCTCCGACCGGTCGGCATAGTCCGCCTTCCCCGTATAGAAGAGTTTGGTGGGACACTCAACCGCGAGCCTAAAGCGGGATTGGGTCAGCATTCGGGTTTGGGGCATTCGGTTTACTCCTTCGGAAAAACGTGCGTGATGGGATGGGGCCGGTTCCGCAAGGTTACGGCGCATGGGCATAGAGTTTGAGGATCTTGGCATCCGATTTTCCGGGCGGGGGTTCGAGCTCGATGCGGATGACGGCGCGGGCGTTGCTGGCAGCGGGTTTGCGGGTGATGAGGACTTCGTATTCGAACCCTTCGCGGATGGTTTTGAGCTCGGCGGACAGCTCCTTGTGCGACGAGGTGGCGGAGAGCAGCCGGATCGGGATTGGGTTGGGATTGACCAACCGGGCGGTCTTGGTTTTTTCCGTGCCGCCTATGCGCATCATGGCCGGCAACACGTCGTAGGCCTTGGGCAGGTTGCCGCTAACGACCAGGTCGACCGATTGCCCGTCGCTGGTCCGCACCGTGGTGGTCTTGGACTGCGGGCCGGAACGGTTGCCCAGATCAAACCGGATCGTCAACTCGCCCTCTTCGCCGGGACCGTAGGTGCGCTTCGCCAGCTGCGGGGCAAGGCAGCCGCAGCCAACCTTCACGTCGCCGATGGTTACCGCCTCCTTGCCCGCATTGGAAAACCGGAAGACGGCACTGGCGGAGGCCTGCGCCGGATGCACCTCCAGCCGGACTTCCGTCGTTTCCCATTTCAGGCCCGCGCGCGCGGCGCAGGCGAGAAAACATAATGCAATGAGCGTTTTCATGCGGGCAAGCTACACCACCGCGAACCGAAACTCACGCTTTTCGGCACCCCAGAAACATGGTACGCTCCGCCCATGCTAAAACGGTGGTCTATCTACATGGGGTTGCCGCTATTGGGGTTGCTTCTTGTGCCAACCCTGCTACCGCGGCGGGATACGGCCCCTCCCCGGCCCGAACCCTTCCAAGAAGCGTTGCCCGAAATCACAACCAACCTGCTGGCGTTGCCGCTTTCGAGCTTTGATCCGAAAAGGCCGCTATTAGTCGAGGACTCCTTAACCGACCGCCTGTTTTCCTTGATCGACCCCGAGGCGCTCCAGTCCTACGAGGGCTCCTACACCACCGACGACCTCCTGTCCGAAAAAAGCGGCACCCCGTCGGTCACCCTTAAAAGTTGCTGGTTCTTCGGCAACGAGGAGTCGCCGCAAGTGGCCGCGCGCATTTCGCGCGCCCCGCTGACGGGCACCTACGAGGTGAGCGGCGGCGAGCTGTTCCTGCCCCGCTCGGGCATGGGCTTGAGCGTTGAAAAGGACATCGACTCCGGCGAGACCCGGACCGTCTTCAGCATCAAGCGCGATTTTTAGTCCATCGGCCGGTGGAACTGGAATCCGACCAGGCAGACGTCGTCCGAAAAACGGCGCTCCTTGGCAAAGGCCAGCGCATCGTTTTCCAGGCCGTCGAAAATATCCTGCAACGGCTCCCCGGCCAGGCTGTGCGCGGAATCGAGCAACCGCTTTTTGCCATAGGGATCCTGCAGATTGTTGCAAACGCTGTAGAGGCCGTCGGTGAAGAGCACGACGGCGTCGTTCGGTTCGAGCCGGCGCTCGACCGTGGTATAGGCCGAGCCCGCATTCAGTCCGAGCGGATCGCCGATGCAGAGGCCGCAGCCCTCGCGCAGCCACTTGGCGGAGTGCCCGTCGTGGAAATGGATCGGCATCGGATGCCCCGCGTTGGCAAAGCGGACCGTGCCGGACCGGGCATCGAGGACGATATAGCAGGCGGTCACGTCGAGCGATAGCCCCTCTTGGTTGATCAGCGGAAGCAACAGCCCGTTCATGCGGGCCAGAAAGGCACCCGGATCGGCCGCGTTCGGGCCAATCTCCTGCATGATGCCCCGCACCAGCGCCGTGCCGAGCGCGGCGCGCACCCCGGCCCCGCCGATATCGCACAGGAACACCCCGGCCTCGTGATCGGAGATTTGGGTGATGGCGCAGTAGTCGCCGCTGACTTGGCGGTTGAGGTTGAAGCGGTGCAGGAAATCCACGCAACCGCCTCCGGCGAACGAGGGATAGGCGCCGGGCGCAAAGTTTTTCTGCAGCTGGCCCGCCATGCGGACATCGTTTTCCATCTCCTCCTTGATGGAGCGGATTTCGTCGGAGTAGCGCAGGGCGCGCAGCTCGGCCAGCTTATGCTCGGTGATGTCGCGCGAGATGCCGAAGGTGCCGACGATGCGCCCGGACTCGTCGCGCAACGGCATCTTGATGGTGGAAGCCCATGTGACGCTGCCGTCCGGCCAAGTCTCCCGCTCCTCGACCGAGTCCAGCGGCTCCCCGGTCTGGATGATGCGCTGCTCGTCGGCGAAGGCCTTCTCGGCATGCTCGCGGGTAAAGGTATCGAAGTCGGTTTTGCCAATGATGGCTTCGGGGGAGTGCCAGCGATGCTTGTCGGCGCAGGCTTTGTTGACCCGGATGAAACGGGACTCCAAATCCTTGAAATAGATCGCATCGGTCAGGTTGCCCATCAGGTTTTCAAACAGGAACTGGTGGTCGGGGACGGCGGTGGGTTCGGTCTGGTTCATCGACACCCCCTAGTCCATCGCCTTGCGGAACGTGAAACCCACCAGGCAAACGTCGTCGTCCAGCGCGCCTTCGGCGGCGAATGAGCGGGTTTGTTCCACCAGCGCCGGGAACAAAACCTCCAGCGGTTGCCCGGCATTTTTCCCCGCCGCTTCGAGCAGGCGCTCTTCGCCGAACTCCTCGCCGGCTTCGTTTTCAACTTCGTACAGGCCATCGGTATACAGCACCACCGAGTCGCCGGGATCGAGTTGCAGCTCCAGCGTCCGGAAGGCGGCATCCTCGGCGATCGCCAGCGCGGGACCGCGGATCGAGTCGTCCTCCATCAGCCAGCGGACCTCGCCCGAGCGCAGGAAGCGCAACGGCACCGGGTGCCCCGCATTGGCGACCTGCAGCCGTCCGGTGCGGGCGTCGAATACGGCATAGCACGCGGTGGCGTAGAGGAACATGTCCTCCTGCCGCAGGATCGGCAGCAGCAACTCGTTCATGCGCGCCAGGAAATCGCCGGGGTCTTGGGCCACGCCCGAGACCTCCTCGACCATGGCGCAAATGAGCGCGGTGCCCAGGGCGGCGCGCACGCCGTGGCCCATCACATCGCACAGAAAGAGGCCGGACTTCGATTCCGAGAGGCGGCGGACGGTGCAGAAGTCGCCGCTGACGAGGCTGCTGGCGTGGTAGTGGTGGTAAAAGCCGACGCAGCTTTCTGCCGGACCGACGCCGGCGGGGAACGAGGGATAGGAGCGCGGGAAAAAGGTTTTCTGCAGTTCGCCCGCCATGCAGACATCCTCTTCCATCCCCTCCTTGATGCGGCGGACCTGCTCGGAATAATAGTTGGCCTTCAGCTCGGCTTCCTTGTGCTCGGTAATATCGCGCGAGACGCCGAAGGTGCCGACGATCTCGCCGGCGGAGTCGAGCAGCGGCATCTTGGTGGTCGAGACCCAGGTGATCCGTCCGTCCTCCCACGTTTCCTTCTCCTCGATGCCGACGATCGGCTCGCCCGTGGTAATGATGCGCTGCTCATCGTCGAACGCCTGCTGTGCGTGGGCCGAGGCGAACAGATCGAAGTCGGTCTTGCCGATCACCTTGTCGGGATCGAACCCGGTCCAGTCGCAAAAAGCCTTGTTGACCATGATGAAACGCGACTTGCGATCCTTGAAATAGATATTGTCAGTCATGTGCTCCATCAGGTTCTGGAGCAGGAATCCGGTATCGTTCAGGTTATCAGCCATCGCCATCTCCTTGCCTTCATTGCGCGGCCCCTTCGCCAAGCACATGCCTAAGCTTGAACCCCGCAATACAGACATCGTCATTAAAGATCCCATGATTCGCGAACGCGCGCGCTTCGTCAACCAAAGCGGTGAACAAATCGTCGAGCCCGGCGGTGCGGTTGCGCTCCGCGCAGGCGAGCAAACGTTGCGCTCCGAACGCCTCGCCGCCGGCCCCGCGGACACGGACGAGGCCATCGGTGAACAGGGCAACGGCATCCCCGGGCGCGATCGCCTGCGAAAAGGTGGCATAGGTGGTGCCGGCGACGGCGGCGAGCGGCGGCTCTTGGCCGTCCCCCGCATCGAGCCGGCGCACCTGTTGCCGCCGCGAATCGAAATAGAGGGGCGGCGGATGCCCGGCATTGGCGAAACGGATCCGCCCGGCGGCGACATCGACCACCAGATAGCAGGCGGTCGTGCTGTGGCGAATGTCGGCCTGGCGCAGGATCGGAAGCAAGAGCGCGTTCATGCGTTCGAGATATTCCCCGGGATCGAGGGCATAGGGTTCGAGTTCGCCCACCATGGCGCGGATGAGCGCCGTGCCGAGCGCCGCACGCACCCCCAGCCCCATCACATCGGAAAGGAAGATGCCGGCCGACGTCTCGGAAAGTTTGCGGATCAGGCAGAGGTCGCCGCTGACGAGCCCGCCGCACGCGAGGTGGCGGTGGAGGAACTCCACGCAGGAAGCGGCCGCGGAAGCGCCGGCGGGAAAGACGGGATAGGTGGACGGGAAAAAGGTTTTCTGGAGCTCGCCCGCCATGCGGATGTCTTCCTCCATCCCCTCCTTGATCGCAACCATTTCGCGGGCATAGTGCAAGGCGCGCAACTCGGCCTCCTTGTGCTCCGTGATGTCGCGCGAGATGCCCATGGTTCCAATCGGCTGCCCCTCCTTGCCCCGCAGCGGGATCTTCGAGGACGAGACCCAGCGTTCCTCCCCGTTCTTGCTGGTGAGGTGCTCCTCGACCCCGAGCAGCGGCTCCCCGGTCTCGAGGATGCGCCGCTCGCTCGCGGTGATCTGCCGGGCGGCTTCGGCGGAATAGGTGTCGAAGTTGGATTTGCCGACCCCCTCCTCCGGCGAGGTCCAGCCCTGGGCGCGGGCCGAGGCCTGGTTCAACAGGACAAAGCGCGAGTCCCGATCCTTGACGTAGACGTGGTCGGGCAAGTATTCAAGCAGCGTTTTAAACAGATAGTCAGGGTCGTGGATATCATCAGCCATACGTCGCTCCGGTTTCCGCCATTGTTACCAGAGTGCGTCGGGGCATCAATGCAAAACCCGATTAAACGACTCCCCAATCCCGTTGGATCTGCTAAAGTAAGGCCATGGAAGAACGAATCATAAAACTCGAAACCCTTTCCGCCCTGCAGGACGAAACGATCAACAGCCTGAACGAAGAGGTTTTCCGCCAGCAGCAGGACCTGGTCCGCCTGCAACGTCAACTAGAGCGCCTCGAAAGCAAACTGGAGGAGATGGAGAATGCCCACGAGATCGGTGGAAACGAACGGCCCCCGCATTATTAGCAGGTGGTTGCCGATGCGTTTTTCCGCATTATGGGCTAGTACGCCCCGGTCAATCTGTTAAAACCCGCGCCGTCCCAACTTGGAGCTCATATGCACACGAAACAAACGAAAATCATCTGCACGATCGCCCACAACCGCCGCGAACGCGACTTCATCAAACAGCTGTTCGAGGCCGGCATGAACGTTGCGCGGCTCAACACCGCCCACATTTCGCTCGCAGAAGCGGACGAGCTGGTCGAGAACATCCGCGCGGTTTCCGACAGCATCGGCATCTTGATCGACACCAAGGGACCGGAAGTACGCACCTGCGCCATGGAGGAGAATCTTGAGCTGGCCATCGGCGACACCGTTTTGATCGGCGACAAAGCCACGCCCGAAGGCGGATTCATGGTCAACTACGAAGATTTCTGCACCGAGGTCCCGGTCGGCAGCGCCATTCTGATCGACGACGGCGAAACCCACCTGACCGTGGTGGACAAACAAGGCGGGCGGCTCGTCTGCCGCGCCGAAAACGCCGGCGCCATCAAGAACAGAAAGAGCGTCAACGTTCCCAACGTCGAGCTCGACCTGCCCTCGCTCACCGAAAAAGACGCCGACTTCATCGATTGGGCCACCCGCACCGACGTCGAGTTCATCGCCCATTCGTTCGTGCGCAACCGCGACGACGTGATGGCGATCCAAAGCATCCTCAACATGCGCAAGAGCCCCATCAAGATCATCGCCAAGATCGAAAACCGCGAAGGGGTCAACAACCTGGACGAGATCCTCGACGTCGCCCACGGGGTGATGGTCGCGCGCGGCGACCTCGGCATCGAAATTCCCGCCGAAGAGGTGCCGGTCATCCAAAAACAGATCATCAAGAAATGCATCCGCCGCGTCAAACCCGTCATCACCGCAACCCAGATGCTGCATTCGATGATCGACAACCCGCGCGCCACCCGCGCCGAGGTTTCCGACGTCGCCAACGCCATCTACGACGGCACCGACGCCGTCATGCTTTCCGGCGAAACCGCCTACGGGAAATACCCCGTCGAGGCCGTCACCACCATGGCCGACATTGCCCGCAACGTCGAAGCGCAGGAAAAGACGCTCAACGAAGATTTGCCCGTCGTCCAGCAGGCCGCCGAGTTGATGCCGCGCAACCATCTGGCCAAATCCGCCGTAACGATCGCCGCCGCCATTCCGGCCAAGGCGATCATCACCAGCACCAAGTCGGGCGACACGGCAGAGATTTGCGCCTCCTACCGCGGCAAGACGCCGATCTTCGCGCTGTCGGCCAGCGCGCGCACCGTGCGCGAACTTTCGCTGTGCTACGGCGTCTACGCCCGCCAGATCGATATCCCAACCACCACCGACGCCTTGGTGAAGGCTTCGCTCAAGGAGCTCATCGCCGAGGAACTGATCGGGATGGAAGACATGGTCGTCTTCATCGGCGGCGGACACATTTATTCGGCCCACACCAACTTCCTGCAGGTCGATACGCCCGCGACGCTGCTGAGATGATTAGGCGTTTCATAGCGTTCTACGGCCCCCACAAAGCCCTTTTTGCACTGGATCTCTCGATGGCGTTCATCCGGGCGGCGTGTGCGATCCTGATCCCGCTGGCGACGCGCCACCTCTTCAAGCTGGCCGACGCCCCGGCCGCCGAGTTTGCCGGGACGATTGCGTTCCTGGCGGTGCTGGTGCTGGTGCTGGCGCTGTCGGCCTTCAACAACATCAAGTGGGGCCACGTGCTTGGAACGCGGATCGAAACCGACATGCGCGGCGCCCTCTTCCGCCACCTGCAAAAGCTCTCGTTCAGCTATTTCGACAAGACCAAGACCGGGCACATCATGTCGCGGCTGAGCAACGATCTCTTCACCATCGCCGAAGTGGCCCACCACGCGCCCGAAGACATCTTCCTCTCCGTCTGCACCATCACGGGCGCGTTCGCCTGCATGTTCTGGATGAACCCCAGCCTGGCCCTGATTGCCCTGATCCCCTTGCCGGTCATGGTCCTCTGCGGCATCCTCTTCCAAAAGCGCTTCCGCGGCAACGTGCGCCTGATGCGGCGGCGCGTGGCCGACATCAACGCCAACATCGAAAACTCGATCCAAGGCATCCGCGAGGTGAAGTCGTTCGCGAGCGAAAACTACGCCGTGGCGCAGTTCGACGAGGTCAACCACGATTTCCGCGCGTCGAAGGAATCCATGTACCACACCATGGCCTCCTTCCACGCCACCATGATGGGCCTCATCCACAGCCACGAAATCATCATCACGGTCGCCGGGGCGCTGATGGTGTTCAAGAACACGGCCACCATCGCCGACGTCCTCGTCTTCCTGATGTTCGCCCGCTTCATGACCAAACCGATCGACCGCATGGTCAACTTCGTCGAGCAGTTTGGCCAAGGCGCGGCTTCGTTCGAGCGCTTCACCGAGATCATGGATATCGAACCCGACATCCAGGACCGCCCCAACCCCGTCGAACCCGACACCGTATCGGGGGCCATCGCGATAAAGAACCTGACGTTCTCGTACGATGGAAACGACGCGGCGGTCCTCAAGCAGGTTTCGCTCGCCATCCCGGCGGGCAAAACCGTTGCCCTCGTCGGCGAATCCGGCGCGGGCAAATCCACCCTGGCGGCGCTGATTCCGCGCTTCTACGAAGCCAAGGCCGGCCGCATCGCCATCGACGGCGTCGACGTGCTCGACCTGCGGCAACAGTTCCTGCGCGAGCAGATCGGCATCGTCCAACAGTCGACCTTCCTGTTCGACACCACCATCCGCGACAACATCCTGTTCGGCAACCGCGACGCCTCAGAGGAAGAGCTGCTCGCCGCTGCCAAGCAGGCCAACATCTACGACTTCATCATGTCGTTGCCCGAAGGGTTCGACTCCCCCGTCGGCGAGCACGGCGTCAAACTCTCCGGCGGGCAGAAACAGCGCATCTCCATCGCCCGCGTCTTCCTGAAGAATCCGCCCATTTTGATTTTCGACGAGGCCACCTCCGCGCTCGACACCGAATCGGAACAGCTGATCCAGGATGCCATGGAACGGCTCTGCAAAAACCGCACAACCATCATCATCGCCCACCGCCTCTCCACCGTGAAACACGCCGACACCATCTTCGTGCTGCGCAACGGCGAAATCGTGGAACACGGGACGCATTCCGAACTGACGGCGATGGACGGGTACTACAACTCCCTCTACGCCAAGAGCCTCTTTTAATCCCCCGAATACTCGAGCTGCATTTTAAAAAAGCCCTGATCCGGCAGCATGTCTTCCACCCGTACGCGCTTTACTTCGTACCCCTCGTCGTTCCCTACGACAAACGGCCCCCGTCCGATGACCGGCGCGAAGGCATTGGTCAGGCTTGCTGTATAAAAAAAGTTGCGGCTTATCCCGATAGCAATCAAGGATTCGCGGTAAAACAGGTCCACATCGGTTTCTGCAACCTCGCTACCGCGCTGCAGCCAAAACAGCTCATCCGATTCAGGATCGTCCGGATCCAGCGCCCCCGAATATTCCAGCAGGTTTGACAGGCCGTCTTCATCGGCATCCTGTTGCGGAGCCCGCTGGCCGGGATCGGAAATATGGATGGCGGCCCATTCCGGATAGCTGATCCCGTCGTTGGAAAATTCCAGTTGAAGATCATCGTAGAAGACATTGATATAGGAACCCAAACGCAAGGTCCCCCGAAGTTCAACACGCCACGAAACGGCCTCCTCCGGCACATGCAGCTGCACGGCAACCTGTTCCCACTGCAGGGTCTGCGCAGCCACCAACGGCCCGCTTACCGCTTCGGCCACCACTTCGTTCGAACTGTTCAACGCCTGCAGAACCGCTTCTCCGAAATCATCTTTATCGATGGTGCTTAATCGTTCAGACTGAAAATAACCGCTCAGCTTCAGCGTATTGTTTCCAGCAGGAATGGAACCGCTCTGCTCCATGGTTTCGTAGCTGCCGGGCACGGTGGCAAAACAGAACAACCAGCTGCCCTCCTGCGGGTAGACCGTTCCCGAACTTTGAGTACGCTGCGTTACAACCGTAATCTGCCCGCCGGCACTCGCGGTCCACCCATCGAGAGTACCCGCTTCGGCATTTCCATTGGTCAGCGCGTTGGCCTGAACCGTTACAGCGGCGCACATAGACAGAAACAACAGGCACAGGGTTTCACCAGAATTGGAACTTCCCATGAGATACTTGATCATAATGAACCTCCTCCCGAAAACTCAGCCGGCACCGCTGCCCGCGGACCGACCACCACAGATCTGCTTACAGGATTAAGGGATTTACTTCAAGGCGCGCCAAACCGATAAACGTTATATAGATGCGGCACTTAAATGATGAGAGTTTTAGCCACGAGAGAGCACAGAGAGAACAAAGCAATATTTCGTTGTCTCTGCGTCCTTTGCGCTCTCGTGTGGCCAATCCTTGCATGAGCAGGAAGTCTCAGTGTTTAGATGCCGGCGTTATGCGGTATTAACCGGGCCAATCCAGAACGGCGCGAATCGGCGCGCTCAATTTGCGCGGAAGAATGAGAGTACCAAGCCCGTCACCGCCGCCGACTTCCATGCCGCGCCCCTCGACATATTCGCGGACGGTTGCGGCGGCCATCCACGCATCGAGCATATCGGTTTTGCCCGGGCCCATTCGGGTAAAGTTGACCGTCAACTGCAGCGACGGATCATTTTCAAGCATCGTGTAGGTGGCCGAAGGAAACGCCTCATACGTCGAACCGAGTCTTTCCAAGGTTTGGAAAAGTTCAAACCCGAGCTGCATCCAGTCCGGCGCTTCTTTTTTCAGGGGCGTCCACTGCGGATTGGCCAGGTTATGCGCCTTCACCGCAACCTCGCAGTGACGGCCCACCCCTTTTTCCGAAGGCTTCCGCGCCCGCCAGACCTTTTTCGGCCCGTTCCAATACCAGTTCCGGGGTTCGGAAAGCGGCTGCCGCGGCGCGTCAATACCCAGGTGCAACCGGTAGCGCGCCGCCAACGTTTCCAAGGCACTGAAGGCTTCGCGCGCGTGTTCAAACCATCCGTTTTCAAGCAGGGTGCCGGTTGCATCCACCACGGCAAAGGCGCACGGCCTGCTCACCTGAACGTCTATTCCGATATATGCATTTTCCATCGTCAAAGATTTCTCATCTTTTATCGAACGCTTTGGCCGCCGCGGCCTCTATAATACAAATTCAGTCCCGTTTTAACAGAAGCCCTTTTGCCCGAGTAAGGAAAAGGACCGTAAAAGGAGTAAGCCCGGCGACGACGATACCATAGAAAATGCCGCCGACCTCACCTTCCAGGAGTTGGAAAAACCCGAATTCCTCGTCTTTGATTTAGCCTAAACACCAACAGGAGCCCCTGCGATGAATGTATATCTCAATCTTCTCGGCCGATTTTTTCTCGTCCTCATCTTCCTGATGAGCGCGGTCGGCAACAAGATCCCCCACTTTTCCGGAACCACGGAATATATGCGGGCCGAAGGCGTGCCCGCCCCCGCGCTGCTGCTCGCCGGCGCGATCCTGTTCCTGATCGCCGGCGGCCTGAGTGTGCTGGTCGGCTATAAAGCAAGAATCGGCGCCGCGCTGCTGTTGGTTTTCCTGATGCTCGCCACCTACTGGTTCCATGATTTCTGGACCTTCGAAGACGCCCAGGCCCGGCAGATGCAGACCATCAACTTCATGAAAAACCTGGCCCTGATGGGGGCCATGCTCATGATTATCGCCCGCGGCGCGGGTGCGGGTTCGCTCGACCGGCGGTTTTCCAAGTTGGATTGATGGGCAGGGACGGATCGTCGATCCGTCCCCTCGTGTTCGGTGGTTTCGTTGAAACCGCCCGGCCTCTAGTCTTCCAGATACGCGCAGCAGTAGTCGGCGTATTCCTTCACCACCAGGTTGAATTTGGAATGGGCCGGAACGTCGAACGACTCGCCGGCCTTGACGGTGCGCCAGTGGGTGGAGCCGGGTAGCTGGACGTCCATTTCGCCGCCGATGATTTCCATCACCTCGGCCGCGCCCGTGTCGAACGCATACTCGCCGGGCATCATGAAGCCCAGCGTCTTTTTGGTTCCGTCGCCGAACTTGACCGTGCGGCTCGTCACCTTGCCGCCGAAATATACGTTCGCCTCGCGGACCACCGTTACATCGTTGAATTCAGACATCGCGTTTCCTTTCTTGAAGTAAGCGCGGCATCTTGCCGCGATCCGACCGGAAAGACAAGGCCATCCCGCCGGCGGTCGCGGCCGAAGGCCCAACCTACTTCAAGGCGTTCGGCAGGGTTTCGACGAAGGCTTTGATTTCGTCGCGAACGCGGCGGAAGCCGTCGAGCTTCACCTCTTCGGGCGCATCGGGCGGGGAGAGCTTGGGCGGATCGTCGAACCCGACGTGCAACACCTTTGCACGGCCCGGGAAAAACGGGCAGTTTTCATGGGCGTGATCGCAGACGGTGATCACATAATCGATCTTCGTATCCTTGAACTCATCGATGTGCTGCGACTTTTGCGACGAGATATCGACGCCCGCCTCGGCCATGACCTTGACCGCGTTCGGGTTGAGGCCGTGGGTTTCGATGCCGGCGGAATAGACCTCGATCTGGTCGCCCTTCAGTGCGCGGGTCCAGCCCTCGGCCATCTGGCTGCGGCAGGAGTTGCCGGTGCAGAGATACAACAGACTAATTTTTTCACTCATAACATTTCCTTTCTGCAAACGCAGTTGGTTTGACCGCAAAGGCGCTAAGACACGAAGGTAAAGCTCTTCGCGTCTTCGCGGTCATCGATTATTCCTTAAACCAGCCCGTGGTGCGGTTGGCGAAGCCGACGAGGGCCAGCATGACCGGCACTTCGACGAGTACGCCGACGATGGTGGCGAGCGCCACGGGCGAGTTGACGCCGAAGAGCGCGATCGCGACCGCCACGGCCAGCTCGAAAAAGTTGGAGGCGCCGATCATGCCCGCCGGCGCCGCAACGTTGTGCGGCAGCTTGAGCAGTTTTGCGCCGAGGTAAGCAATGAAGAAGATCAGCACGGTCTGGATAATGAGGGGCACGGCAATCAGGCCGATATGCACCGGGTTCTCCAGGATCACCTTGCCTTGGAAGGAGAAGATGATCACCAACGTCAGCAACAGACCGGTAATGGTGGTGTTGCCGAACTTGGGAAGGAAGGTGTTCTCGAAATAGTCCTTGCCCTTCGTCTTGAGCATGTGGCCGCGGGTGAGCGCTCCGGCCGAGAGCGGGACGACGACAAACAGGACCACCGAAAGGAACAGCGTGTCCCACGGGACAAACACATCGCTGACGCCGAGCAGGAACTTCACGATCGGCACGAAGGCCACGAGGATGATCAGGTCGTTGGTCGCCACCTGAACCACGGTGTAGGCCGGGTTCCCCTTGGTTAGGTGGCTCCAGACGAACACCATCGCCGTGCACGGCGCCGCGCCGAGCAATACCGCGCCGGCCAGATAGTCCTTCGCCAGCGCCGGCGGAATGAGCGACTTGAAGATGACGTAGAAAAACAACCAGGCGATGCCGAACATGGTGAAGGGCTTGATCAGCCAGTTGGTGATCCACGTCACGAACAACCCCTGCGGATTGTCGCGGACATGCGTGACGCTCTTGAAGTCGACCTTCATCATCATCGGGTAGATCATCAGCCAGATCAAAACCGCCACCGGAATCGAGACGTTGGCGTATTCCAGCTTGCCGAGAAATTCCGGGATCGCCGGAATGAACCGTCCAATCAGGATGCCGCCCACCATGCACAGGGCGACCCAGACCGTCAGATATTTTTCAAAAAAACCGATACCGCTCTCTTTGTTTTCGCTCATGACTTTTTCCTTTTTTGGAGGGGCGACCTCCATTTCTATTTTGGGCAACACGTCTCGCCGCGCTGCATGCGGCACAACTCTTCGCGGGTAATCCCCACGATCTTTTCCAAGGAGTGGAAATCGGCATTGAGTTCAGCGGAATTCGCCAGGCTTTTTTCCAGCCATTGGAAAAGCGGATCGGAACCGGCCGGCCGGCTAAGCCGGTAATACACCCACCGCCCGTCCTTCCGGCTGTTGATCAGCCCGGCCTTCTGCAGGATGCCCATGTGGCGCGACGCCGTTGCGCCGGTCACCTCCAGCAGCTCTACCAGCTGACAGGCGCATAGCTCATCGAACCGGCTCAAGGCTGAAACCACGCGCAACCGGTTTTTGTCCGAAAGCGCCTTCAGAATGTCCAAGGTTGTTTCCATGCCCGCGTTTATAGTTAGCCATTTGGCTAACTGTCAAATCAATAGTTGCCTTAATGATTCTCGGTAAGTTTGGGCCGGAAGGCCGGGCACGCCTCAGGGCGCGGTATAGATCATGTAGAGCCCGCCGAGAATCACGAGCCCGCCGCAGACCTTTTTGAGGATGGTTGCGCCTTTGGATTTTTCGTTCCAGTTCAGATAGCGCTGGACCACTTCGGTGAAGGTTCCGGCCGCGACAATGACGGCGCAGTGGCCGATGCCGTAGAGCAGTAGCAGGCTGCCGGCATAGATCGGCCGCTCGGCGCCGGCTTTGAAGACGATGGCGAGCATCGGTGCCATATAGGCGAAGGTGCAGGGGCCAAGCGCAATGCCGAAGACCAAGCCGAGGATGAACGCCGCCAACGGACCGCGCCGCTTCATGTTGACCTGTCCCGGCCCGTTGCCCGGCATGGAAATAACGCCGAGCAGGTGCAGCCCGATCGCAAAGAAAATCAGGGCGATGACATAATTCCCGTAGCGGCCGACATCGCCCATCATGCGGCCCGCGGCGGCGGTGATGCCGCCGACCAGCCCGATGGTGACCAGGATCCCCGCGGCGAACAGCAGCGAGATGCCGAAGGCGCGCTTCGTCGAAATGCGACCCTGATTATCGATGAAGCCGACGATCAGGGGAATGGAGGCCAGGTGGCAGGGGCTGAGCAAGATGCTCAACACGCCCCACAGCAGCGAGGCGCTCAGCGCAATCAGCGGCGCGCCCTCGACCGCATGCGTTAAGGTGGTAAAGAGGTGTTCCATGGGAAATCCTTGGTTATTCGAAATGCCCTATTCGTTTATCTGCGGTTCGGCGAAGCCATACCCGAGTTCCTGCCACTTCGCGAGCATGTCTTCGCGCGCAAAGAACCCTTCATGACGGAACAGCTCTTTGCCGGCCGCATCGTAAAAAATCTGGGTCGGGATCATGCGGATGCCGTATTTCGCACCGACGCTTTGATCTTCCCAGACATCGATGAATTCGACGTCGAGCTGGCCGGCGAAGGTTTCTTTCATTTCATCGAGGATCGGCGCCATCATTTTGCAGGGGATGCATTTGCCGGCGCCGAGATCGAGCAGCTTCGGCAACGGTTTTTCCGCCGGTGCTTTAACCTCCACGCCTTCCGGCATCATCTTTTCCTGAGGGAACGGAAGCGTACACATGCCGCTTTCGCAGCCGATCGCTTCCGCGCCCGCCGTCTTTTTATTTTTAATTCCCACCACGGCCACCACGGCGACGACCAGCAAACCTACAATCATTATATTTTTCTTCATTCGTTTTCTCCATACCGTTTCATTTTCTGTTCACCGCCGGGTGGCATCGTCCAGCACGGCAATCCAATCGATCGATTGCTCGTCGATGTTCATCGAATCCGCGCCCTACCGGCGCGGTCCGATTGACTAGGGCCTGAGCTTTTCCATCAGCCCCGCCAGCTTGGCATCCATGGCGCCGCAGAGGGCTTCCACGTCGTCCGCAAGCGGCTTGACCGGGATCAGATCCTGCAC
>NZ_JBFJYW010000029.1:0-18537 GCF_041622395.1 Pontiella sp.
GTCCCGATGCCGCGCTCCTTGAGCGCCTCGCGCAGGGAGTCGTCGTCGACCCACTTGCCGGCGGCCTCCATGGCGCCGAGCAGCGAGTTTTCGTTGAAGGCCTGGGGCGGCTTGGTTTTGCCTTCGCGGGTGAAGGGCGCGTGGTCGCCGCTTTCGCCCTTCTTGAAGGCGGGCAGGGTCTGCTCGTCCTCTTCGCCGTCGTCGTCCGCCTTTTTCTTTTTCTTCTTTTTGGGGAAGAGTACCGACCAGCCGGGTTCGACGATGACGGTGCCCTTGGTCTGGAACTTGACCGCGGCGCTCTCGCCGTCGACCGTCGTGATCTTCTTGATGCAGACGGGATAGAAGGCGGCGATGAACTGGGTGACGATGGCGTTGTAGACCACCTGTTCGTTGGGGCCGAGCGACCCGGGAATGACCCCGGTCGGAATGATGGCGTGGTGGTCGGTCACCTTCTTGTCGTCGACGATGCGGTTGGTGAAGGGCAGCTTGGCGAGGTTGAGCGGCGCGATTTGTTCGGCGCGCATGGATTTGAGCTTTACGAAGATGTCGGGGATGCGCGGCTTCATGTCGGCGCTGAGGTAGCGCGAGTCGGTACGCGGGTAGGTGACGAGCTTCGATTCGTATAAATTTTGCGTGGCGGCCAGCGTGTCGGCGGCGGAGAGGCCGTTGCTTTTATTGATTTCGCGCTGGAGCGTGGTGAGGTCGAACAGCTGCGGCGGCTGCTCTTTCTTTTGCTTGCCGGAAACCGCCGTGACGGTGAAGGGCCGGCCCATGATCTGGTCGAGCAGCTCCTGCGCCTGTTCCGGTTTTTCGAAGCGGTCGCCCGTATATTTGAACACGGTCTCGCGGTAGTTGGTGGCCAGCTCCCAGAAGGGCTTCGGGCGGAACTTCATGATTTCGTCGTCGCGCTGGACGATCATCGCCAGCACGGGCGTCTGTACGCGGCCAATGCTCCACAGCACGCGGTCGTCGCCGGCCGACAGGCGGCCGTGGCGCACGGTGTAGAAGCGGGTGGCGTTGAGGCCGACGATCCAGTCGGACTCCGA
Organism: Pontiella sp.; assembly: GCF_041622395.1. Lineage (NCBI taxonomy): Bacteria > Pseudomonadati > Kiritimatiellota > Kiritimatiellia > Kiritimatiellales > Pontiellaceae > Pontiella > Pontiella sp. The sequence continues at coordinate 1,047 of NZ_JBFJYW010000029.1, forward strand.
GCGGCACTTGGCGGCGGCGTAGAGCGGGTCGTAGTCGTGCCCGTCCTTGAGTTCCTTGAACGCCTCTTTGATGGCCTCGGGCGTCAGCGAGCTCAGCCAGAGCCGTTTGATCGGCTTCGCCTCGCAGTCGCTCAGCGAGAGGATGTAGCGGAAGATGAGTTCGCCTTCGCGCCCGGCGTCGGTTGCGCAGACGATTTCCTCGGCTTCCTGGCAGAGGCGTTTGATGGTTTCGAATTGTTGGGCGACCCCGGGGTTTTCGATGAGCTTGAGCTGGAACGTCTCGGGGATGAAGGGGAGGCGGTCGAGCCGCCACTTGCGCAGTTCGGGGTCGTATTCGCCGGGATCGAGCAGAGTGACCAAGTGGCCGAACGCCCAGGTGATGGCACAGCCGCGCCCTTCGATGTAGCCGTTTTTCTTTTCGGTTATTTTCAGCACGGATGCAATATCGCGGGCGACCGATGGTTTTTCTGTGATGACGACTTTCATGAGGGTGTAATTCGCAATGCGTAATTGGATTTGAATTGCGCATGTTGTACGTTAGTTGGGTTCTGTTCAATCAATAATGGAGACCGGGATGATTCGGCGTTTGTTTATATGGGTTCTGGTGGCGATGTTGGGTTCGGTGTGCGTTGCGTCGGAGATCGCCGTGCTGGGCGAGACGCCCGTGGCCGAGTTTACGCTGCCCGATGGTTCGGTGCTCAAGAATGCGTTCGTCTGGCGGCGCAACTCGCAAGGGCTGATGATCGTGCACGACGACGGGCAATATTTTCTCAACTTTTCGCTGCTGCCCGCCGACTGGAAGTCCGCCTATCTCGGGGAGCCGGAACCCCCGACCGACAATGGCGTGGAGGCGACCGGCCCCGAAGTGGCCGATCCCTACGCGTTGAACCCCGTCCTCAAAAGCATCCCGGAGCTGGCGCCCGCCGCCCGGAAAATCCTGCTCACCGACCAATCGGAACCGCTCGGCCGCCAGGCGGCCTTGGCGCTCGCTTTGCTGCAGAGCCTGATTTCCAACAATACCGATCAAGCCAAACGCATTCAGTTGCTCATCGACGAAATGGGGCTCGAGATCGACGCGGTTGATCTGGACGTCCTGTTTTCCGAGTGCAGTACCTGCGGCGGCGACGGAATCGTGACCAAGCCGTGCCCGGATTGCAAGGGGACGGGCAAGTGCCCGAAGTGCGGCGGCGAGGGCGAGCGCAAGACCGGCCTCGGCGATTCGACGATCCACTGCACCGTATGCCGCGGAACGGGCAAGTGCGCCCTGTGCGCGGGCGAAGGGGAAATCTCTTCCCGTTGTCGGGCCTGCAATGGTCGCGGCAAGCGGCTCAACAAGAGCTACTGCGAGGTGACGCGCGATCAATTCGTCTTGCTGGCCAACGCCTTGGCCAACCCCGCGGCGAAAGAATCGCCGATCGCCACCGATGCCGGCCGGGTGCGCAAGGTCATCAAGGAGCTGGGCGGTCTGGATCCTTCCGCCTCCGACCGGTTTTTCTCCGAAACCTATGACGGGGCGTTGGATGCCGATATCCTTGCCGCATGCGTGCTCCATTCGTTGCTCAAAGGCCGTTCCGACGATGCCGAACGGTTCGACATGATGTTCCGGATCTTCTTTCCCGATAACGATACGTATGTGCTCGGCGACTACCTGAAGCCCTGTGATGCCTGCAAGATGACCGGGGCGGTTGCGGTGGAGTGCCCGGAGTGCGAGGGCAGCGGAAAATGCACGCGCTGCGGCGGGACGGGCGAACGCGAAACCGGGTTCCGCAGCACCACCATCTATTGCACAACCTGCAAGGGAACCGGCAAATGCCCGAAGTGCGACGGCGAAGGCGAGATTCTCGTCCGCTGCTCCAAATGCGGGGGGCGGGGCCGGATCTTCGAGCGGCAGCGCTCGGAAGTGAAGCTCGGCATCCTGGTCGAAAAACTGAACGGCTATCTGAAAAGCCGGTGAACCGCCCGCTTCGGGGCCCCGCGGGTAAACCCAACCCGGCGTAGCCGGAACCAAATTTCACCACCCGTTATGCTCGAGGACACGGAGGCACAGAGGGTTGTAAATGCTCTGCTTCTCTGTGCCGCGGCGAACGCTGTGGCAAAAAGAATCCGTCGTTAACATGGAGGGATTTGAATAGAGAACTAAATCCGGGAATGGAACCGCACAATTTAGATCAGGAGTTTGTCCCGCTCACCTGCCGGAGCAAGAGCCTGTTCTGAAATCGGTGTTTATCGGCAATTGATCGCCATTCGCTCGCAATGGCTATCTGTGGTTCATTTACTTGTCTAGGGTGGGCTTCCTCCCATCGGCGTCGGGCCGTCGCGCTTGTCGAAACGATCCGCCCGGCAAATCCGGCAAGACCGGCGTGTAACCTTTTCGGGGCCGCTTGCGTATATTAGGATAGAGCTTGCCCAAACGGTTGCGGCGGGCGGAACCAAACAAATTCCAAACAAGGAGAGATCGATGAATAAGCAAAATATGCTGTTGGGCGTGGTGTTGGCGATGGCGGCTTCGGCGTTTGCCCGTCCGTTTTCCGCCGCGGAGATTCCGGCGAATTCCAAATGGGTGGCCTATGCGAATGCGACCGGCATCCGCGATTCGCAGATCGGCCAATACATTGTCGCGGAAATCGACGAAAAAGCGCAACGCAAGCTCGACGGGATCAAGGCCATCTTCAACTTCGACCCCCTCCAGGACGTCGATTCGATCCTCGCTTTCGGGCCGACGATCGAGGAGCACGGCTCCGGTGTGATGATGATTTCGGGCACCTTCGATGAAGCGCATCTCACCACCCTGCTGAAGATGAACAAGACCTACGCCCAAACCACCCACAACGGCACCGTCATCCACAACTGGGTCGACGACAAAAACAAGCAAAAGGATCCGGCCAAGCGCGTCTATGGCGCCTTCGCTTCCAATGGCGACATTGTGATGGGCGACAACGAAGCGCTGGTTGCCCAGGCGATCGATGTGCTGGCAGGAAAGGCACCTTGCCTTTCCGGCGACTCCGCGCTCAACCTCGCCGAATTGGACAACGCCGCCTTCGTTGCGGCGGCACTGGAAGTGGGCGACGGGGAGATGCTGCCGGCCAAGGCGGCCCTGCTGCGGCAGACGCGCAGCATGTATTTCAGCCTGCAGGAGTCGGATGGCAAGTTGCTCGCGCAACTGGAAATCAACACCGACAATTCCGAGGCCGCATTCTACGTGGATTCGATCGTGCGCGGCATGCTGGGCATGGCGTTCCTGCACGATGAGACAAACCCGGGGCTGGCCCGGCTGGCGCGCGGCGTGCGCGTGAATACGATCGACCAGCGGGTCGTGATCGAGTCGGCCTGTCCCGTTGAACTGGTCACCGAAACCCTCCAGAAGTCCCGCGGCAAATCACGCAAATAGTGGCCGTATGACGCAACCGCAACAGGAACGAACCGATCAGGAGCTTGCCCGGGAATCCCGGGCCGGTTCCTTGGTGGCGTTCGAAGAGCTCGTTTTCAGATACGAAAAACGAATCTACTCGTTCTTGTGTAGCAAAGCCCCGAATCCGTCCGATGCCGAGGATTTGCTCCAGCAGGTTTTCATCAAGGCCTTCCGCAATATCGCCCGCTATAACGGGACGTATGCGTTTTATACCTGGCTGTTGGCCATCGCCCGCCGGGAGGTGGCCGGGTTCTACCGGTCGTGGCACGGCCAACCGGTCGAATATGAGGGCGAGCTCGCGGCGGATGAGCGCGATCCCGCCCGCGAGCTCGATGGCCGCGACCAGGGCGAATTCATTTGGCAGCTGGCCAAGCAGACCCTGCCGGACGCCCAATACACGGCGTTGCTGCTGGTTTATCGCGAAGAGCTCTCGGTGAAGGACGCGGCCCGGGTGATGAAGCGCACGGTGTCGAGCGTGAAGGTGCTGCTGTTCCGCGCTCGGAAAAAGCTGGCGGCGACGTGCCGCCTCGAAAGCGACGCCCAAAACGGTGGCGTGGTTCCAATGGAGGACAGTCCATGTTTTGTTTCATAAGCAGAATGAAGATTTCGGCCGCGGTTGAGCGGGGCAGGGCACCGGCGGGGCGCACCGAAAGGCATCTCCGCCAATGCGCGGCTTGCCGCCAATATCGGCAGCGGACCGAACGGATGCACCAGGCGCTGTGTTCGACGGGGCGCGCCGAAAGCGAGCTTCCGCCGTTCGCGCATGGACGCATCATGAACGCGCTGAAGCTGGAGCAAAAGCCGGTTGCCTCCGGGAGCCACCTCCGCATCCGGACGGCCGTCTCCTTGGCGATGCTGGTGCTGGTCGGCCTTGGGATTTGGGGATTGCGCCCCGGTCACGCTCCGGCGATTGCCGAAGAGGATGGGGGCTGGGGCAACCTGCAACCGTTGGAGGCGGGGGCCTTGCAGATGCAAAAATGGATCCGGCAGGGCCCCGACGTCTTGACGCAACCCCTGGGGGCCGAAATCCAATGCTTGGAAAATGACCTGATGGCCGTCGCCGAAAAGATCGACTCCTTCCTCAACGGGGCGCTTTTCGCCGCGCTTCCGTCGGAAAACGGATAGCGCGCGCGATTATTTTGCCAGCACGGAGCGCATGCGGGAAAGGCTGCCGCCGTTGACGACGTTGGTGTAGCCTGCGCTCAGGAGCGCCGCCTTGGCGCTTCCCGAGCGCGACCCGCTGTGGCAGTAGACCACGATCTCCTTGGCCTTGTCGGTCGTGTGCTGACCGATCCCGTTCGTGATCCGGTCGTAGGGGATGTTGATGGCCCCTTCGATGTGGCCGCCGTTGAATTCCCCCGCCGTACGGGTGTCCACCACCAGGGCGCCGTCCTGGATGAGTTGCGGGATGTCGGCATCCTTGTCTGCGCCGCCCCGTAAAAGAAGATTTGCCAAAAGTCCCATCGTGATTACCGCCAATCCAATTTTTCCGATCGTTTTCATTTGTTGATCCGCGCGCAAACCAGCCGGTTGGGCAGGCGGATGTAGAGGGCGTCGTCCACGGCGACCATCGAGGCGTAGCTGTTGGTGGCCTGCATCGGGATCCGTCCAATCGCTTTGCCCGTCGTGCCCGCGGCATACACAAACACCTCGCCGTCGAAATTGATCAGGTAGACTTTGCCGTCCGCCACCAGCGGCGAAGCGAAGAAGCCCTTGTCGCTCTCGATCTTTTCCTGCCACTGCTCCCGGCCGCTTTTCGCGTCGAGGCAGGTGAGGTAGCGTTTCACGCCGTCGAGTACATAAAGCAGTTGGCCGTCGTAGGCCGGGGTGCAGACGTCCGGCACATAGCCCTCGTAGTCCCACCGCTTGCCGCCGTCGGCCTTGAGCGCCACCATCGTGCGGCCGCGCGGGTAGGCGGTGACGGTCAGCTCGCCGGCCTGCACCGGGCTCGAAATGATGCGCCAGTTGGTTTTACGGTTGTCCTTCGCCACATCGAACGCCCACTGGACCGTTCCGTTCTCGGGGTCGTGGCTGGTCACCAGGTCCGCGCCCGTCAGGATGATTCCCCGCAGGCCAAGGGTTGGCGTGATGTAGGAGTCGAGCGACTCCTTGGTTGCCGGGGTGGGGCGGTCGGCTTCCCAGCGGGTTTTACCCGTTTTCAGGTCGATCGCCACCAGCTTGGTGCTGTTCTCCGAATTCGGGTCCTTCTTCGTGTTCGCGAGGTAAAGCAGGGGCAGGTATAGCGTGCCGTTGTGCAGCAACGGGCTGGAACTGAAGCCGAACTTGGTGGCCAGCAGCCCATACTGGTCTTCCAGTTCGCGTTTCCAGAGTTGCTTGCCGTCGAGGCTGAACGCCACCATCGTGCCCTGGCCATACAGGAAGCAGACGGTTTTCCCGTCCGTCACCGCAGAGGGGTGCGCCGCGTTGCCGTTGCGCGGCATATCGCGCCCCTGGCCCACCTTCTTGTCCCAGGCGATTTTGCCCGTTGCGCGGTCGATGCATACCGCACGCAGCTGGTTGTCCAGACTCGTCGTCAAGAAGATCCGGTCGCCCGCCACGATCGGGGTCGATTGCCCGGTGCCCGGCAGGTCGCAGCTCCAGGCGATGTTCTCGCCGCTCGCGATCGACCACGTCGATGGCAGGTGCTTCGCATCGCACGAACCGTTGAGCTCCGGGCCGCGCCATTGCATCCAGTCGCCCCCCAGCGCGGCGCTCGCCAATGCCAGCGCGCCCACTACCAGTCCCTTTGTCTTCATACGTCCTCCGAGGATAAAAGACAGCACAGTAGACGATTCGCGCCCTGCGGGGAAGCGCTAACCCTGCCGATCAACCGGTGGTTTGGCGGGCTGCGCTAGGCCAGGGCAATCCGCTTCTCCAGCCCTTTGTTGGTCTCGAACCGGCACTCTTTTCCGCCGATCGTCAGGGTGGCTTCGCCGCCGCCGACCGCGAGTTCGATCGCGTCGTCGGGATGGCGCACCTTCCAGACATTGGCCAGGGCCATGGCGCGTTCGAGGCCGTCGCCCCGCTGGAAGTTCCAAACTTCGTCGGGCTGGGCGACGCGGCTGCCGTCGTAGATCGATTCGTTGGCCATCGCGTCGAACAAGGCCGTCAGCTCGTCGTCGGAGAGCCCCTGGGTTTCCGCGACGACCACCGGGTTGCGCTCGAAGGCGGCCTTGAGGAAGGGACGCCAGTCGGTGACGGCGAGATTGCGGCTGGCATAGAAGGCGAGATCGGCGATGGGGTGGCTCGCGCGCAGGCCCCGCAGGTAGTCGATGATTTCTTCGCGGGTTGCGCCGGGCTGGATGGCGATCGGCCCGGGCCCGCTGAAGCGTTTGCCTTCGGTCGCGGGGAGTTCCGGATCGAGGTGGACGAAATCGACCAGCCCTTCGATCACCGACATTTTCCGGTCCATGTTCTTCGTGCAGGTGATCGCTTCGGCCAAGCCGCGCATGCTCTCCTTGTCGAAGTGGGAGATGGGGTTGTTCTTGAGGTAGTCGCCGAGCTTGTTGATCAGGATGCGGTCCTCGATCGGCTCCGTGTAGAAATCGTATTCGTCGACCTGCTCCAGCAGTTTGTCGCGGGTGGAATCGTCCGAAACCTTGAAGGGGCTGCCGTGCTCGTAGGCATAGGCGCGTTCGATCGGGAGGTATTGCACCTTGCCGTGGCGCACGAACATGATCTGGAAGCAGCTCTGGAATTCCGACCGTTCGCGCAGGAAGTTCGCGAGGATTTCGAAGGTGATTTCCGTGGTGGTGAAGGCGTCGAGCTTTTGCCGGAATAGCTCGAAGCTCTCCGGGGCGATGGTTGCCTCGGGATAGACCGTGTGGATGAAGCCGGTGTTGTTCGCCACGATCGTCACCTGTTCGTTGCGCAGCGCCCGCTGTGCCTTGGCGGTGAGGTCGGTGCCGTTGAACCACATGGTTTTGGTCACCAGCCGCCGGTTGTTCGTCAGCACCCCGTCGTTCACATTGATGAAGTTCTGGGAGTGCAGCGGAGTGGCGATCAGGAAAATGTCTTCGAGCGGAACATCGCAGATGACAAAGAGCGCCGCGGCATAGAGGGTGGAGAGCGAAACGCATTCGCCCGCTCCCACGCGGTAGTTTTCCTTGAACTTGAAGGCATCCATCGCCTCCAGCGTTTCCGTTTTCCAGAACGGGATAATGTTGGAGGTGTATTTGTCCAGGCCGAAGTGCTTGCGGATATCGAGCGAAAAATAGTGGCGGTCGCCCTCGTAGCCAAAGAGCGCATTGGATTGGCCGATGGTCTTTTCATCCATGAACGGGGCAAAGCGGGCCATTTCCGACTCTTTGGTGGTCAGTCCCCAGGTGTCGAGGTCCAGGTTGAACTCGTAATGGTCGATGATGAACTGTTTGAGCCGCTGGATTTTCTTGTAGGGCTTCATCTTGTCCAGCTTCGCAAACCATTTGTCGTTTTTCCATTCCCAGATGCGCGGCGACATGATGTTGGCCAGCACCAGGCTGTACAGCAGCTCCGGGAAGACGAAGATCTCCATGTCCGAGAGGGAAATGGCGGAGGAATATTTTTCGAGAAGGTCGGGGGTGATTTCTGGTATTTGGTTCATGCGGCCCATTGTAGAGTTCCGATGCGCATTTAAAAGAAAAACGAGATGCGTTTTTTGCACGGCGGGCGTTGACGACCCTCATGCGCCGTGCTACGTTCTGCCCTCAATTTTCAGGAATTGAAACGTCGGGGCATAGCTCAGCCTGGCTAGAGCGCTACACTGGGGGTGTAGAGGTCGCATGTTCGAATCATGTTGCCCCGACCATTTTTAAACGTCATTCCTTGCGGATGACGTTTTTTTTGTGTTCGGACGGGATGCCGAAACGCGCACATGGTTCATCCGTTCCTGCGGGCGGGAGTGCAGCCTGCGAGAGCCCTACTGGGGCGGAACAAATCCAGACGTCCTGACCATTTTTCATGCCCGGATAAAATCCGCCAACCTTCAACGTAGCTATACCCCGCTTTGTTATCGCTCACGAATTGGAACGATATGAGCGATAGAAGGGAGCGATGCCGATTTCGACGTGGAGTCGTTCGGCTGTCTGCTATGTCTTTTGGCAAAAAGCACTAAAACCCCTGTGGAGCACTATTGTATTGGGGTTTTTCTTGCTGAAGGGCGTCGTGGGAATTAAGATTTTTCCAGTTTTGTATCTGTCTAAAACTTTGCGGGGATGGGGGTGTCGATTGGACGCATGCATTCCGCACTAAAAGAACGTTGAATTATGAATTGGGTTGCACCGTCGGAAAAAGATGCCGCTACGGCTACGCTTGAAAAAAACCTGTGGGATGCGGCGGATCAGTTTCGCGCGAATTCGGGTTTAAAGTCACAGGAATATTCTGCTTCGGTGCTGGGTTTGATCTTCCTGCGTTTTGCCGAGGTCCGCTTTTCGGTGCAGCGTGCTACTTTGCTGAAACAAGCGGAAACAGGGTGCTCGTCGCGCCGTAGCCTTGGCGAAGGCGGACGGGTGGACGATCCGGCGGCCTACCAAGCCACTGGCGCTGCCTATCCGGCCGTTAGCGCCGCAACTTTCAAACAAGCTGAACTGCTTATGCCGCCAGAGCTTCTCTTACAGAAGTTTGGCGATGTAACCGTTCCAATCGCCGAACAAATTCACGTCTTACAAAGTAACATCCAAAACCTCCGCCAAACGCGCGACCTCCTGCTTCCGCGCCTGCTTTCGGGGCAAGTAAACATTAGGGAGAATTGAGTAGATGAAGATAAAATCCTTTGAGTTTGCATACATCAAGTCCTTTAAATCTCTGCGGTTTGACTTGGAGAAAACCTCTGTGTTGATCGGTCAAAATGATCATGGGAAATCTTCCATTCTAAAAGCCATCGATATGGTTCTTAATCGGCTTAATGAAGATACGCTTGAACTCGGAGCATTACACCCGGATTTGGCTGAACAGTTGTTGCCAATTTTTCCAGTGAATGCCAAAGCGCGACGAATCACGATAAACTACGAATCCAAATCAAAGAAAAAGCAACTTTATATCACTGTTCGGACCGATTTAACATTTACGGTGCTAGAGAAAATAGAACGAAATGCGGTAACAACGCCAGCTTCCATTCAGGTCCTAAAAGAGTTACGAAAGCATAATCGGTTTATCCTTATTCCGGCTCTTCGAGATGCGACGTCGCCCGAGTTTCAACAGTTGTTTTCAAAGATGCTTCGCGAGTATGGCCTTTCGGAAATGATCCCACAAAAGGCCGGAGGTACGCCGAAGGAGTATCGGACGTTAAAGGGTATTCGTGATCAAATATCTAAAACGATAAAGCCGTATATTGACGAAGCCCTGTTGCCACAGATTGAGAGGAATTTCGGATTTAAAGCCCAGCATAAGCTGGCATTGAAGTTTGCTGTAGATGTCGAAGGCATTGGCGAGTGGATTCTTGATAATTTGCGCCTTGGATTTCAGATGACTGACGATGGCGAAACAACCCTTGCCCTTTCTGAGGCTGGGTCAGGGGTTCAGAGCGGTGTTCTCCTCGCACTGCATCGTCTTGAGCAGAAGGCTGTAGAAAATCCAGATATTCAGTTCATTCTCGCGGTAGAAGAGCCGGAGGCTTTTTTGCATCCTCAGAAGCAAAAGGAGCTTTACCAAGACATTCGCGCGACTCAGCTAGAAAATCTAAAGGTTATTGTGACAACTCATAGTCCTTATGTTGTGGCAGAAACGCCATTCGACAAGCTGGGCCTAGTGAAAAAGGCAGGTCAACACTCAGAGCTTCATGTTCCAACTATCCGGGCGAAAAAGGACCTTGAGACGTTTGATGCTTATGGAAACGAAGTTAACACAATGTTATTTTTTGCAGACAAAGTGGTTTTTGTTGAAGGCGAATCTGATGCGCGCGTACTCAGGGTTCTCTTGGAAAAAAAATTTGGTACAGGTGCGCATCGCATATCAATCATATCCGCCGCTGGCAACCAGAATTTCTCCCCGTTTCTTCGCATGGTCAAGGCTTGGAATACAGCTAATATACCCCATCTCGTTGTAACAGATTTTGATTCGTTAATTGCGAGCGCTGATAGACCGATTCTTCGAGGCGCAAAGGATGCTGGCTATACGCATATTTCTGAATCCGCGCTTAAAGCTACCGTTGATTCCGCATTGGATAAAACGGAAGTTGAGCTGTCGGAAGCAGCGATCTCCGCAGGCACATACTTCAAAAATTCAGGTTTAAACGTTTTCGTTTTCACTTCTGATTTGGAATTTTCGTTAATCACAGATCAAAACAAAATAGCTGTTGCGAAAATACTCTCGGATGAGCGGGCCACATCAGGAAGCGATTACAGCACCGGTTATAGCTTGCTCGACTTAAAAAAACAGATTGGGAGCAAAGGTGTGTCTCTGTCTGCTTTGGCAGATCCGAAATTTAAAAAACCATATATTCATCGGAAGATCGCTGAAACAATCGACCTTACGCATGCGCATCAAGATTTGAACCGTTTGTTGAAGCGTATCGAGGAGCTGTAATGTTCCACGCCTACACAGAAGACCAACTAGTCGAGCAACCCGCCAACGGGCTGTTTGCGGAGTATGCGGCGAAACCGCACCCTCACCCAACCTCTCCCAGAGGGAGAGGGTTATGCTTTTGTGCAGGCGGGACGCCTGCGGTACGTATCGCGAGCGTCTCGCTTGCTCTCGTTGGATCCCGTTTGGAGGGATATTGAACCATGAACAGTTTTCGAGATGACCGGTTGAAAAACTATGCGCTGCCGATGAGCATGGTTTGGATGCTGAACGATATTGCCGAATCGAAGGGCAAACAGGAGCTGTTTACGCACCAGTCGCCGCAATCACTCAAGGCGTTACGTGAGATGGCGCTGATCCAAAGCGCGGAGTCGTCGAACCGCATCGAGGGGGTGACGGTTGCCGCCGACCGGTTGCGTCCGTTGGTTCTGGGAAACAGCAAGCCGCGCGATAGATCGGAGGAGGAGGTATTGGGCTATCGTCGGGCATTGAACGAGATCCACCATCGATACGAGAAGCTGGCGATTACGCCGGACACCTTGATGCGATTACACGAGCTTTGCCAATCCGGCGGAGGGGATGCCGGCCAGTTCAAGAGGCTGGACAACGATATTATCGAGCTGGTTCCCAACGCGGCTCCGGTCGTCCGCTTTCGGTGCGTGACGGCCAAAGATACCCCGGCAGCGGTGGATGAGCTTTGTGTGCGTTACCGTCATGCGCTGGAGCAGGACCACATTCCGCCCATGGCAGCCATTGCGGGACTGGTGCTTGATTTTCTTTGCATCCATCCGTTCCGCGACGGCAACGGGCGCGTATCTCGCTTGCTTACGCTGCTGGTACTCTATCAGCACGGGTATGAAGTGGGGCGTTATGTGAGCATTGAGCGGATGATCGAGGAATCCAAGGAGGATTACTACGAGTGCCTCCAACGCAGTTCTCAGAACTGGCACGACGGGCGGCATGATTTGGCACCGTGGTTCAATTTTCTTTTCGCCATTGTGCGGCGCAGCTATGTGGAGTTTGAGAAGCGGGCGGGCCAAGTGACGGCGCCGCGCGGCTCCAAGGCGGAGTTGGTATTGGCGGCCATACGGGAGCAACCCGGCGAATTCCGTTTGGCGGAGATCGAACGCGCTTGTCCGGGCGTGGGACGCGAATGGATTCGTTCCTTACTGCGGGGCTTAAAAGAGTCCGGCGATGTGGAGTGCAGTGGCAAAGGGCCGGCAGCCCGTTGGTCTTATTCAGGGAGTAAGGGTAGTAACTCCTGAGTGGGGGTATTAATGAGGGTATTAACGAGAAACTACGTATTAAAGTACGTACTATAATTTAGCCGCGACCGGACTCAACGATGAAAACAAAGGCCTACACAGAAGATCAACTGGTCGAGCAACCCGCCATCGGGTTGTTTGCCGGCTTGGCTGGACGACGGTTTCGACGACGGAGGAGAGGCTCGGCCTGAGGGTACGCTGGGGCGTGATATCAAGGGCGAGATGGTGCTGGTCTTCTTTGTGCCGATGACGCGCAAGCGTCGTAAGATAAACCATTACAACGACTTCTTGTTGGAGTGGGAAGCGGGACCTATGGAGGATGTTGGTGCGCAAAATCACTTGACCCATGGCTTGACCGACGCTTGACCCATTTATATGATCCGCCCATGAGTTATCAACCACGGTTTGCGATTACACCGGCACTGCTCTCGCGGGTGGAGGCCATTGCTGCGTTGCGTGAGCGGATTCGGAGCGCGACGGTCCAGGTGGCCTGGATCCCCTCGTTGCAGAAGGATTCCCGAGCCCGCAACGCCCATTCATCGACGGCAATCGAGGGGAATCCGCTGACGCTGGAAGAGGTTCGCGCGTTGGAGGACAATCAGGAACTGGTGCCTTCATCCACGCGGGCCCGCCGCGAGGTGCTGAATTATTTTGCCGCGCTCCGGCACATCGAAAAAAACGCCACCAAGAAAAGGTTGGTGCATGAGGATCTGTTCCGCCTGCATTCCATCATGGCCGGGCAGGTAATGGATCAGGGCGAAGCGGGGACTTACCGCAAGATTCGGGTTCGGGTCGGCCCGCACGTACCTCCGCTGCCGGATGAAGTTTCCGGTTTGATGTTTGAACTGCTGGAGTGGTGGAACACGGAGTCCGTTGCATTGTCGCCGGTGCTAAGTTCGGCCATTTTGCACTATCGTTTCGAGAATATACATCCCTTTGCCGACGGCAACGGCCGCACGGGCCGGGCGTTGGCCTTGTGGGAGCTTTATCGCCGGGGCTTTGACTCGAACCACATTTTCTCGGTGGATGAATTTTTCTGGGAAGACCGTCCACGGTATTACACCGCGCTTCAGGAGGTCCGCATCAATGGCGACGATCTGACATCGTGGCTGGAATACAACGCGGAAGGATTGCAACTGACGCTTGAACGAGTGTGGCAGCGTATTCAGCAGTTGAACGCGGCCAAGGGCGATGCAAAGCTGGTGTTGCGGCCCAAGCAGGAGCAGCTGCTGAACATGCTTCGGATCCGGGGAGGGCTGAGTCCGCGTGAAATCCGGGAAGGGTTGGGCGTTTCCAAGCAAGGCGCAATGGATACGCTGAACCCGCTGCTTGAAGCCGGACTGATTGAACGGGTGGGAACCTTGAAGAACGGGCGGTATGTTCTGAAATGACCTGCCACGCCTACACGGAAGACCAACTCGTCGAGCAACCCTCCATCGGGCTCCGCCGCTTGCAGTTTGTTCGTGATGCATTAATTGCGCCAGGGAAAGGTGCCGTCCCGTAAGCGAGTAATTCCTTGGCGGGATTGACGCCGGCATTTTCCATAAAATGAACGGGCAATCGCCTGTAGGAAAAAGATATGTTCGTATGGCGTTGCATGAGCTGGGCGATGCCGTCTGTTCGAAGCAGGCGAGGAGCTGGCGGCGAAGTTCATGGATGTTGATGGCGGATGGATCGGGCAATAAGAATTTCAAGGAGGTAGCCGTATGAGATGGTTTGTTTTATTGGCAATGGCTTGCAGCGTGGGGACGTCTGCTTATTCAGCGGCAAAGCCCTTGCCGCTGGAGGTGAAAACGCTGACGAAGAAGGTCGCGGACTGGCAGATCGAAACCTTTGATGTGCACAATGAATATCGAGCACTTTCGAGCGGCAGAAAAAAAAGCCTGAAGCGATACGGCAAAACGTATGAAGAAAAATATCACGACCTGACCTGGCACATGGGAGCGCTTTATGCGGGCCTAGATCGGTGGCGCACGGTGGCCGATGATCCGGCGCCGTACAATGATTTCCTGAAGATGATCGGAGAGCGGAACGGATGGAAGCTGTATGAACGCCCATATAACGCGGATGACCATACCGTCGGACAGTTCTACCTCTCGCTCTATGAAGAATTCAAAGACCCGGCGATGCTGGAGTCGACGCAACGGCATTTTGACTGGATTCTGAGCGACCCCAAAAACGGATCGCTGGAGTGGTGTGGATACAAAAAACCCTATGCCACGGATTGCCACGACCGTTGGGGCTGGTGCGACGCGCTCTTTATGGCGCCCCCGGTCTGGGCGCGTTTGGCCAACGTTACGGGCAATCGCAAATATCTCGATTTTATGGATCGCGAATACCATGCCACCTACGACCTGCTGTGGGACAAGGATGACCGTCTATTCTGGCGCGATACGTCCTATTTCCCGAAGCGCGAGGCCAATGGAAACAAGCTCTACTGGGCGCGCGGCAACGGCTGGGTTTTCGGGGGATTGGCTCTCATGATTCCTGATCTGCCGGAAAACTGGGAAGGACGCGCGTTCTACGTCGAACTCTACAAGCAGATGGCGGAGAGCCTGGAAAACTGCCAGCGTGTCGACGGCACCTGGTCGATGGGACTGCTTGGCGGGACAGATGGATATCCCGTCAAGGAAACCAGCGGGACGTCGTTTTATACGTTCGGTCTGGCATGGGGGATCAACAACGGCTTGCTCGACCGTGGCACCTACGAGCCGATTGTCTTCAAGGCTTGGCAGGCGCTGACGGAATGCGTGACCGACGAGGGATTGCTCGGCTATGTGCAGCCGGTCGGCGCGGCTCCCGGCGATTCCTATGCAGATAAAACCGAGGTTTACGGCATTGGGGCTTTTCTCGCCGCCGGCACGGAAGTGTACAAGCTGGTCGCCGGGGATGATCGTAAAATCAAGTGATTCGCAATGCGAAAGACGGATGCTGTTGAACGTTGAATCACGGCTGCCCGTGGCCCTGTTCGTAAGCGGCGGCGCAATGGCAGATCGACACTCCGCCAAAATTTGTGCGGCGGACAGGCCCAGCGTGTTACGTCTTGCCAGCGGAGAGTTTGCCGTAGCAATCCCTTCTTTCTGCGTCGACCGTTTCCGCCGTTGAGTTGATCTGGGGATCGCCCCATTTGGAAGCCTGCGGATTCTGATCATCCGCCCCACGTAGCGCCTACGGCTCGATCGGCTCAAAGATGAGGCTCTTCAGGTTAAACAGCGCCTTGCCCCGCGTGTTGCCGAAGCCCAGCGAACAGTCCGTTGCGCCTACCTCATTCAAGTTCACGACACCCAGCTCCAGGACCTCGAACCGGCGCCAACCTGCCGTCGGCTTGACCACCGCCGTTAATGTCTTCCCGGCGACGGTTAACCGCGCATCGCTTCCATCGTAGCCCTTGGCACATGAGTAGAGCGCTTTCACCCTGTATTTTCCGGGGGCCGGAACATCCAACGTCCACGAAGCGGTCGCTTCCGGGTTGGTCCAAAAGCCGATATGGCTGTTGTTCTCAAGCGTAATGGCTTGACCTTCCAGCGTGGCGGACCGGGCCTGCAGGATTAACTCATTGCCGGAATGCTCCAATGCCTGGTCGGCCGAGCCCATGGGGGTCATGCCGCCGGCATACTTCAGGCGCAACACCGTGGCAAAGGGATCGGTCGTGGCCGACGAGCAGTCAATCTCAATGCCTCTTTCCGATGTCGAAACGGGCAGGGGATCGTTTTCAAAGGTGAAGGCCGCCACCTTTCCAAAGGTGACATTCTTCATCGGCAGTTTGCCGTTTTCCGGCCAATCGAAGACATACGCAAAGAGTTCACCCGTCTCCGGGGTGGAGCCTTTGGCTTGTGCAATTTTTCCCCAGGATTGTACGGGTGCGGCCACAACGTCTGCCCCGTAAACGGCTTCATGATGCGCGGCGTTCCACGCGCCCATGGCCTTCAACTGCTGAATCGATTCCTCCGGCCATGACCCATCCGCCTGCGGGCCGACATTCAGCAGCAGGTTGCCGCCTTTGGTGTTGATGTCGATTTGCTTTTGAATGAGCTCCTTCGTGCTTTTCCATCGCGTGTCGCTCTTCTTGAACCCCCAGGAATGGTTTACCGTCCAGCAGGCCTCCCAGACATGGTCGAGCGCGGCGTCGGGCGTGGAGTTTTCCGGCGTGCCGTAGTCCTTCTTGAATTGGCTCCGCTTGGCGACCCGGTTGTTGATGATCAGCTCGGGATCCAGTCCGCGGAGATAATTATACAGATCGATGCCGTCGTCCATCGTCCACCATTTGGCCCAATCCCCATCGAACCACATCACCGCGGGATGATAACGCTCGATGAGCTCTTTGAGCTGGGCTTTCATGTAGGCGACATAACCCTCCTTGTCGTTCATCGGGGTCTGCATCCCGGACACCAGCGAGGCGCGCTGAGACGGGTGGTGCCAGTCGATGATCGAGTAATAGGTGCCAAACTTCAGGCCATACTTGTCGCAGGCCGCTTTCAGTTCGCCCAGAATGTCCCGATCAAAACCGGTCGCTTCGCCCAGGTCATATTCCGTGTAGGCACTGTCCCACAGGCAGAATCCCTCGTGGTGCTTGGTCGTGATGACCATATACTTCATGCCCGCTTCCCGGGCCGTCTTCACCCAGCGGTCGGCATCGAGTTTGTCGGGCCGAAAGTTGGCCGCCAGCGGAATGTATTCCTCCGGCGTAATTTGTCCCCAGCGCTGAATCCACTCCGCATATTTCTGGACGGGCTGTCCGTTCCACTCACCCCCCAGAGTCGAATAGACGCCATAATGAATAAACAGCCCGAA
The DNA here is from genome assembly GCF_041622395.1 of Pontiella sp. NCBI lineage: Bacteria > Pseudomonadati > Kiritimatiellota > Kiritimatiellia > Kiritimatiellales > Pontiellaceae > Pontiella > Pontiella sp. The sequence goes on from NZ_JBFJYW010000029.1 coordinate 18,009, forward strand.
CTGCGCATCCGTGAACCACTGCATCCGCTGCCGATAGGCTTCATCGCTCTCCGGCATCAACTCGGCGGCACGGGTAACGCACAGGCTCGAAACGAGTCCGACCGACAAAATCAACCCAAGGTTTTTCAACGTATTCATTCCTGTCTCTCCTTCTCATCCTAAACGAGTATTGACTGCAACGAGGGGGGAACACCTCTTCTGTAAATTCAGTTTGGCCCTGTCGGCGGTAGAACAGGGGCTTTCAATCCCCCTCATCACGAGGATGGAAAGCGACACATCAAATCTGGCCGCGATGCGGTCCTGTTTTGATCGGCTTGGTTTTTCAGCGGAGGGCCGGGTTGGCTTTGCCGCGCTTCGCGTACCCGCAAAAACCGGAGCCGCCGCGGCTACTGGGGTTCCAGAACCTGGACGCTGGTTTCGTCGCCCAGATCGAAAATGGCCTGCAGGTTTCCGATTTCCTCGATGTCGCCCTTTTCCACGAAGATGGCCTCGCCGTTTTTGGTGGCGAAGGCGAACCCCTTGGTTCCGA
>NZ_JBFJYW010000030.1:0-18188 GCF_041622395.1 Pontiella sp.
ACGAGGAATACGAGCAATCTCTGCCCGCCGAATCCCGCATTGCCGAACGCACCGCCGCCGATCTGCCGGACGGCTGAAAGGTCTCGTTCCTCAACCGTTTCAGCCCTACAAACCACCGCGCCGATTCAGCCCTACAATCTGCAAACACCGCCGACCCCTTAAAAATTACGGGGCATCACTCGCCTTTTGGCACCCGTTGTGGCAAACAACCTCCATGAACGCCTTTCTGGAAAGTTTTTTGGATTATATCTCGCTGGAGCGCGGCTTGAGCATCAACACGCGCAAGGCGTATGCGGACGACCTCGGTCAGTTTCTGGGGTTTCTCGAGCAGAAGGGCGTTACCTCGCTGAACCAAGTGAGCCGAAAACAGGTGCTCGACCACCTGATGGCGATGAAGGCCCGGGGCATGTCAACGAACTCGATCTCGCGCCACCTGGTGTCGATCAAGGTGTTCTTCCGCTATCTCCAGCAGGAGGGGCTGCTGGATAAGAACATTACCGACACGATGGATTCGCCGAAGCTGTGGAAAATCCTGCCGGACACGCTCTCGGAAAAGGAGGTCGATCTCCTGCTGCGGGCGCCGGACCTGCGCAAACCGCTCGGCGTGCGCGACCGGGCCATTCTGGAAATGTTCTATGCCTCCGGCCTGCGGGTCTCCGAGCTGGCGAACCTGCGGCTCGCCGACCTGCATATCGACGACGGCTACATCCGCGTGGTCGGCAAGGGCCGCAAGGAGCGCGTCATCCCCGTCGGCCGCGATTCGGCCGATATGCTGGAGTGCTATCTCGAAGAAGTCCGCCCGATGCTGTGCGACAATCCGCACCTGCAAAACGTGTTCGTTTCCAAGCGCGAAACCGCGCTGTGCCGCCAGCGGTTGTGGCAGATCATCAAGCAATACACCAAAGCCGCCGGCATCATGAAAAACGTGACGCCGCACACGTTGCGCCACTCCTTTGCCAGCCACTTGCTGCACAACGGCGCGCCGCTGCGCGTCATTCAGGAAATGCTCGGCCACGCCGACATCGCCACGACCCAGATCTACACCCACGTGGATCCCAACCGCCTCAAGTCGATCCATCAGCAGTTCCACCCGCGGGCCTAGCCGGCCCCTACTCCATCTCTTCGTCTTCGAGCAGGAGGTTGCGGGCACTGATGCACGGGCCGGGGAACATGTCGGTGAATTCGTCGGGGGATTCTGCGAACAGCTCGCACATGGATTGGTAGGATGCGCGGCCGTAACGGAGCAGATTGCCGAGCTCCTGGGTATCGGCATCCTGCATGACGAAGCAAAACTCCTCGTCGGTCGAATCCTGCACATTGAGCAGGAGCCGGTATTTTTTGGGATCGATCGAATCGAGGTTGCGGGTATAGATGCTGTATTTCACATATTCCACCACGCGCTGGTTCAGCCCGGCTTCCAGCATGAAGATCAATTCGACCAGCTCCACGCGCGACATCACGAGGCGGACGCTCGGCAGATCCATGTCCTCGGGCATCATCTCATTCATTTTTTCGAGCGACTGCTCGAACTCCTCGAGAATCGCCTCGCGGTCCATATCGGCGGTTTCGGGAACCCAGTGGATCAGCATCTTGAGCTTCGGGTCGCTGTAGAGCACGGGCTTGTCGACCCGGAAACTCAGACCGCAGTCGGAGCACTCGACCCGATTGAGTTGGTTTTGCATGAGCGCATCCTTGAGCTGCGGCTCGGTATCCACATTGATCGCGTCGTAAAGCCGCACATCCTGCGGGGTCCCGCACGAGGGGCAAGTGATGTTGACCGTTCTACTTATACTCATACTTCTGTCCGTAATTCGTGGTTCATGACGGGACCTGCGGTCCGGTCTATTTAAAAAATACCGCCGCCCTTGAGCCGTTCATCGCGCAGGATGGCGTGGTACTGGTGCTCCAGATCGGCGACCTCGCGCTGCCAGAAGCCATCGCTGCCCCAGTCCGGGAAGTTGGACTGGAACTTGAAATCGTCGATCTGCGTGCTGCACCAGGAGAGAAAATAGATAATACGCATGGCCCGCAGGATTTCAACCAGCCGCAGTTGGCGATCGTCGAAATCCATGAATTGTTCGTAGCCTTCGAGGATCAGGTTGATCTCGTGGCGCGACTGGTTGGCGTGTCCGGGCAGCAGCAGCCAGATATCCTGCACCGCCGGGCCCATGACCATGTCGTCGAAATCGATCACCATCAGCCCTTCGCCGGGCCGCTCCAGGATATTGGCGCGGTGGCAGTCGCCGTGGATGCGCTGCAGTTCAACGCCTTGGAACTCGCGCAGGGCGATGTCGACGATCCGGCCCGTTACCTCCTTGAACCGTCCGGCCTGTTGGCGCGACAGGAAGCCGCCGCCGAGCAACCGATCGATTTCGGGAATCGTCGTGGTTTCCGGATGCATGTGCAGGCGGTTTTCGGCGTCGCGCTCCGCGCCGGCCAGATGGATGCGGCCGACCAAGCCGCCGAGGCGCCGCCAGCCCTCGTTGTCGTGCAGCGCCATTTCGCGGCCGGACCGTTTGGGGAAGACGGAATAGAGCAGGCCTTCGTATTCACCGATGGTTTCGCCGGAGGCCAGCGCCAACGGCGCCACCACCGGAATCTCCTCGGCGGCGCAATCGAGCACGAAATCGTGTTCGTCCTGCAAGGCGGCGCGATCCCAGCGTCCGGGGCGGTAGAACTTGGCGATCAGCCGCTCCCCCTCCACCGGCTGCAATTCGTAGACGCGGTTGATATAGCTCGGCAGCGGCGCGGTCAGCCCCGTCAGCGAGCAATCCATGCCGGCTTCGACGGCATCGAGGATGCGGTCGGGCGTCAGATCGTCGAAACTTGCGTTCATACTTCCAGTGCTCGGAAAAGGTGTTCGGCGTCCTCGAACGAATCCACGATCAGATCGGGGTTTTCGGTTTCGAGGGCGGCGCGGTCGAACTGCCCGTTGCAGACGGCAACGGAGACCATCCCGTTGGAGCGGGCGGCCTCGATGTCGGACGGCGTGTCGCCCAGCAGGAACGAGCCCACCGGGTTTCCGGCGCGTTCGAGCGCCAGCGCGGCCATGCGGTTGCGGTCGCCATCGTCGTCGCCAAACCCGCCGATATCGGTGAAATAGCCGTCCAACCCGCCGAGTCGCAACTTAAGGTAGGCCGTTTCGCGGATGTTGCCGGAGACCAGCGCCAGCTTCCAGTGCTTCGAAACGCGCTCCAGGAAATGGACCACGCCCGGAAAAACCGTGGGCGGGAATTGAGCCATGTTGCGTTCGAGGTGCTGCGGCAACAATTCGAAGAATCGTTTTGTTTTGCCGGGATCGAGCTCCAGCCCGTTTTCGCGGACCAGCTGTTCGACCACGCGGCTATCGGTTGCCCCGGCGAAGTTGATGTGCGCCAGATCGACGGGTACGCCGTAGGCCTGCTCAAAGGCAACGCCGAACGCAATGCGTCCGGCCCCTTTGGCATGCAGCAGCGTACCGTCGATGTCGCAGAAAATATAGCGACCTGGCGCCGTCATGGACCGATTAATCGACGAGGTCGATCAGTTCGTTGATGGCGTCGGCCTCGGTCATCTGCTTCGGCGGACGCTCCTTTTTCGGCTCGTTGTTCGCCTTGTTGTTGGAAGACTTCGGCTGTTTGCGGCGCGGCGGGCGGTTCCCGCGGTTGCCGTTTTGGTTGCCGCCGCGTTCCTGGCGATCGCCGTCGGGTCCGTCGCCCTCGCCGCCGGTATCGAACGCCTTGCGGAAGGTGCTCACGCGCATCTTTCGCGCGGACGAGCCGAGGATCTTTTCCGCAGCCACGCTGCTGGAGACCATGACGCAACGGCCGCCCTTGGACGAGGCGGTCTTGGCCAGGAATTTGGCGTGGTCGTCGGGGGAGTTGCTGTAGAGGACCGTGACGCCCTCGAATTTTTCGCCGGAGGGCGCCTTGTTGAGCGGCGTTCCGCAAAGGACGGCGACCACTTCCATTTTTTCGCGCATGGCAAAACGGGACAGGCGGCGGAGCGTCTGCAACTGATTGCGCGGGGGCACTTTGCCCTTCATTCCAATGGATTCGTTGAGGGATACGGCATCGACCACCAGCACGGTGCGGGCGGGCTTGAACAGGTTAAATAAACCCATAGTTTGTTCCTTTATGTTGTTTTTTCATGTTTTCCACGCACATACACCGTCGTTACGGTCGCAAGCATCGTTTGTGTATTCGCTGCGATTGGCGGTGTGTTGCCGTGCGGTTAAAGGGGATAAGCTACCCCATGGAGCATCCCTGCGCAAGCTCCTAATTCTCGTCGGTCAGGCAAGAATAGCTAAGATTTCCCGGCGAGCCATTGACCGCGGCGGCAATCCGGCCTACCGTACGGGAAACATCCGCCGATTTCGGATGAAGCGCTGAACAAGCCGGTTGGCCCCCGAGCCACGATTGCGGAGAGAACCATGATTGTTGCCCACCGCGGAGCGTCCGCCGACGCTCCGGAAAACACGGTACCGGCCTTCGAGCTGGCCTGGAAACAAGGAGCCGATGCCATCGAAGGCGATTTCCGTCTTACGAAAGACGGCCACATCGTCTGCATCCACGACCCCGACACCAAGCGGACAGCCGGGAAAAAACGGGTGGTGGCCAAGTCCACGCTGGAGGAGTTGCGCGCGCTGGGCTCGGGCATCCCCACCCTTGGCGAGGTGCTGGCCACCGTTCCAGCGGGGAAATCGATCTACCTTGAAATCAAATGCGGCGCGGAAATCATCCCTCCGCTTCTGGAAACGCTGGGCAGCAGCCCCATCGATGCTTCGGAAGTGCTGGCGATCAGCTTCGACCAGGACGTGCTGAAGGAACTGAAGGCCCGAGCCCCGCAGTACGCAACGTCCTGGCTATGCCGATTCGAGACGGACGCATTCGGCAACCTACGGCCGACGGTCGCGTCCGTGCTGGATACGCTGGAAGAAATCAAGGCCGACGGTCTCGGCGCCGGAAAGGACTACATCAACGAAGCGATTGCCGCCGCCATTCTGGCAAAGGGCTTTGCATTCCACGTCTGGACCGTCGATGCCCCCGAACAGGCCAGGCAGTTGCTGGACTGGGGAGCAACGTCGATTACCACCAACACGCCCGGCAAGATGAAATCCGCGCTGGCGGATTGATCCGCGCTACAGCACCGTCCCCGAAGGGATAACCGTATTCTTCGGGATCACCATGATGCCGTCGCGGATCCAGTAGAGGTCCGTCTGCTCATTGTCCGGCTTGCCCACCGGCGAAATCACCACATCATCGCCGATCCGGGCATTTTTATCGATGATCGCATTCTTCACGCGGCAGCCCTTACCGATTCCGATCGGGATGCCCGAGGGATCGTCCACTTGGCCGTGCTCGTAATAATCGGCCCCCATCAGGATCGAATCTTCGATTACCGACCCCTCGCCGACCAGCGCCCGCAACCCAACCACGGAATGGTCGATGCGGTTGCCGGAAACAATGCATCCCTCCGAAAGCAGACAGCGGCTCAGGTTGCACTGGTTGATTTTCGACGGAGGCAAGTACCGCATGCGCGTGTAGATCACCTTGCTCATGTCATAGAACGAGAACTGCGGCAGCGGGTCCGTCAGCGCCAGGTTGGCCGCCCAGAAGGAACGAATGTTTCCGATGTCCTCCCAATAATCGTCGAAGGTATAGCCGTAGACTTTGTGCGAATCGATGGCCCGGGGGATAATGTGCTTGCCGAAATCGCTCTCTTCACAGTCGCTCAACAACTCTTTGAGCACCCCCATGCTGAAGACATAGATGCCCATGCTGGCCAGATAGCGCTCTTCGGAATAGAGCGGGGCCCGCAGCTCGTCGAGCAACGGGGTATCGCCGGGTTTTTCGGCAAACCGGATGATTCGACCCGTTTTATCCACCTGCAAAATTCCCAGATCCCGCGCCTCGCTGCGCGGTACGGGTTTCGTGCTGATCGTCAAATCGGCCCCGTTCGCGAGATGGGACTCGACCACGTCGTTAAAATTCATCCGATAAAGCTGGTCGCCCGAAAGAATGACGACGATATCGGGGTTATCCTCATTGAAATAGCGCATGGAGCGCCGAACGGCATCGGCCGTGCCCTGGAACCAGCCGGCGGAGTCCGGCGTCTGCTCGGCCGCCAGGATCCGCACGTGTCCGCCGCTGAACTGGTCGAACCGGTAAACCGCGCCAATATGCTGATGGAGAGAAACACTGTTGAATTGGGTGAGCAGAAAAATATTCCGAATCCCGCTGTTGATGCAGTTGCTGATCGGGATATCGACCAACCGATATTTTCCGGCAACCGGCACCGCCGGCTTCGAACGATCCCTTGTCAACGGCTGAAGACGGCTCCCCGCTCCACCCCCCAAAATCAAACCCACGACCCGCATGAACCCCTCCGTAGCTTATTTACCGTTACTGACACATGCAGGGATCATAGGAGGGAGCCCCTCCGAATGGAACCAAAAGAAAACAATTTATTTAGCGCTTGCGTCGCTAAGGCGTCTTCTGTAGAACATGCGCTCCTTTCACGGGAAAGGTCTTACGACCCGATCCACTGAAGGGCAAAATTTTGGTCCGGTAGCTCAGTCGGTAGAGCATTTGACTTTTAATCAAAGGGTCCTGGGTTCGAGCCCCAGCCGGATCACCACATTAAACCCCGCCATCAGCAATGATGGCGGGGTTTTTGTTTATCGGCCCCCGTCCAACAGCGCGCTCTTCATGGATGCGGCGGCTGAACGAAGGGCACAAAAAGCGTTCCTTTTTCGGAGTCGGCGTGGTTTTATAGGCAATATGTTTTCGCCTACGAGGCATGAACCTTAACCCCAAAGAGATGCGGCTATGAAAACGCTTTCACGACAACAATTCCTAAAAACGGCATCGGCGGCGATTCCGGCGGCTCTGGTAGCCCGCCCGGCATTCTCGGCCCCGAAAGCGGGCCGGCGCCCCAACATCGTGTTTATCTTTGCCGACCAGATGCGCGCGCAGGCCATGGGTTGCATGGGCAACAAAGAGATCATCACCCCGAACCTGGACCGGTTGGCCAAGGACGGTCTGCTGGTGACGAACGCGATTTCGGCCCAGCCGGTTTGCACCCCCTATCGCTCCCATCTCATGACCGGGCGCTACGGCCACTCGACCGGGGTGATCCACAACGACCTCCGGATGCCGGACAACGAAACCGTGATCGGCGAACTGATGAAACAACAGGGGTATGCCACGGGCTACATCGGCAAATGGCACTTGGCGGGGAACCGCGACAACCCCGTCGACGCGAAAAGCCGGCGCGGCTGGGACTTCTGGGCGGTCCGCAATTGCTCGCACCAGCACTCCACGCCCCAATATTGGCTGAACGACGCCACGGAACCGGTCAAGGTTTCCGGCTGGGAACCGGACGTACAAACGGATCTGGCCATGGAGTTCATCAAGAAAAACAAGCAGGCCCCCTTCTGCCTGTTCCTTTCGTTCGGGCCGCCCCACAATCCTTACAAGGCGCCGGAAGAATACACCGCGATGTACTCGGACAAAAAGCTGACGGCGCGACCGAACGTCCCCGGCGGCAAGACCACCAATCTCCTGCAATACTATGCCATGACGACCAGCCTGGATGTTTGCGTGGGACGGGTCCGCACGGCTTTGGACGAAGCGGGCATCGCCGAAGACACGGTGCTAGTTTTCACGTCCGACCACGGGGACATGCTGGGATCGCAGGGCCACCGGCTGAAACAGCGCCCGTGGGAAGAGTCGATCCATATTCCGTTCATCCTGCGCTATCCGCGCAAGGTGCAGGCCGGGCAGCGCCGCGACTGGATCGTCTCGTCCGTGGACGTTATGCCGACCCTGCTCGGCTTCTGCGGCATCCCGGTTCCGCCGCAGGTACAGGGGATCGACTATTCCGCAACCTTTGCCGGGGAGTCCGACGAAGAACGGGACGTCGCCTTCCTCTTCAACGTCAACAACGGCAGCGGACCGGGGCCCGACTGGCGCGGCATCCGCACCAAGGAGTGGTCCTACGCCTACCATTTCGATGGCGATTGGGTGATGTACCACCTGAAGCACGACCCCTATCAGCTCAACAACCTGATCGACGACCCGAAGTACGCCGCCAAGAAGAAGGAGCTGCGGCAACAGCTGGACGCCCTAAGGACCACCCTGGGGGAATCCATCCCGCTCAAAGGGAAGCTGCCGGCCCCCATCCAGCTGCCGGCCTAAGCGCCAACCCGCCGGTCAAAGGTTTTTCCGGCTCTTCGTCTCGGCGAAATGGATGTTGTAGAAGAGGTTTTCGATCTCCTGCTCGATGTTCATGTTGTGGACGAGGAAGTCCTCGGAACTCTTGAGCGAAACGGGGGCGAAGTTGATAACGCCCTTGACGCAGGTTTTTTTGAGGGTGTCGACCATGCCTTGCGCGGCGGGCTCGGGAACGGTGAGCGCGGCGACGCGGATCTGGTTTTCCTCGATAAACTCCCGGATTTCCTTCACGTGCAGAATGGGGATCGGCGCTTCGGGGTCGAGCACGGCCGGATCGGAATCGAACGCGGCCTCCACGCGGATGCCGACGCGCGGGAACCCGTTATGGTTCATCAGCGCCTTCCCCAGCTTGCCGCAACCCACAATGATGATCTTCTGTTTCTGGTCCTTGCCCAGCAGCACGTTGAGCTTGCTCACCAGATCGTCGATGCGGTAGCCGCCCCGCTTGTTGCCGGTTAGGTTGAACATCGAAAAATCCTTGCGCACCAGCGACGGCGAATCGCCGACGGCGTCGGCCAGGTTGTCGGAAAACACCTTGACCAGCCCGAGCGCCTTCATCTTGCTCATCACATTTCGGTACCGGGAAAGCCGCCGAATAACTTCTTGATTTGCATTCATGACATATAACCCAACTTATTGTTATTCCCGTAACATATCTTCGATATCCGTGACTTAATATTGTCATTAATATTACCGACACGGCGTATAAACAAAGCAAAAGCGGCTTTTTTTATTTACCGGGTGGAGTGTTCCTATATGTTTTCGCCAATTTGTTGAATGAAAGAAGTTGCCGGAAGGGGTTGTCAACGCGGCGCAAAGGAACCAGTTCCAGCGTCCAAGCGGTTCGGGGGCAACACCATTCGAAAACAATAGCCGGCGGCCTCGGGTCGCGCACGGAGGATAATAAGAAAATGACTGCAACTGCTGAAAATAAAAAACTACTGACCCCGGAAATCGATGCCTTTATCGCAAAGTGGATCGACAAGCCGGGCAACCTGATCATGGTTCTGCACCGCGTACAGGAGGAGTTTGGCTTTATTCCGCGCCAGGCCGCGTTCGAGGTCGCCGAAGCCCTGAGCGTGCCGGTCGCCAAGATCTACGGCGTCATCACGTTTTACCACTTTTTCAAACTCACGCAGCCCGGCAAAAACCAGATTGCGGTTTGCATGGGCACCGCCTGCTACCTCAAGGGCGGCCAGGACCTGATCGACGAATGCGAGCGCAAGCTCGGCGTGGGCCTCAACACCGTGACCGAAGACGGCGAATTCTCCGTCGAAGCGGTCCGTTGCATCGGTTGCTGCGGCCTGGCCCCGGTCATCACGGTCAACGGCGAAGTGTTCGGCGGCGTCGACACCAAGCAGATGGCGAAAATCATCGATCAGTTCGAAGGGAAATAACCAGGGAGCGCGAAACGTGATTCGTGAACCTAAAAATCCACGCATCGCGCCTCGCGCACACAAACCATGCACGCCACGATCTGCGATTTGATAACCGACCTGGTTCAGAATTCGATCGAGGCCCGTGCAAAGGAAATCACCCTTAACGTCGAGGAGACCGAAACCAATCTTAACGTCGTGATAGCGGACAATGGAAAAGGGATGAGCGCCGAAACGCTGGCAAAAGCCAAAGACCCGTTTTGGTCGGACGGCACCAAGCATGCGCACCGCAAGGTTGGCCTGGGCCTCCCCTTCCTCTTCCAGACCTCGGAAATGACCGGGGGCTCCGCCCGGATCGAATCGGAGGAGGGCGTCGGAACCACGGTGACCCTCCACCTGGATCCAACGAATGTGGATCTGCCGATGTTCGGCGACTTCACCACGGCGGCGGTCACGCTGATGACCTACGGATTCGACGGAAACCTGACGATCAAACGTAGTTTAGGTGGAAAAGAATACGAAGTGAGCAAAAACGAACTGACGGAAGCACTCGGCGATCTGAACGATCTGGAAAGCCTGACCCTGCTCAAGCAGTTCATCGCATCGCAAGAAGAGGACTTGTTAACTTTATAAAGGAAAGGTGGGCAACATGGCTAAAATGACACTCGAAGAACTTCGCAAGCTGCGCGAAGGCAAGAAAAAAGAGATGACCCAGCGCGATAGCGGCGACAAGTCGGCGCAGATCATCATTGGAATGGGAACCTGCGGTATTGCGGCGGGCGCCAAGGAAGCATTCGATGCCTTCCTCGACGAACTGAACAGCCACGACATCACGGATACCCGGATCACGCAGACCGGTTGCATGGGGCTTTGCTTCTCCGAGCCGACCGTCGAAGTGGACGTCCCCGGCATGCCGCGCGTCATCTACGGCAACGTCGACGGCAAGGTTGCGCGCCGCATCGTCCGCGAGCACATCATCGAAAAGAAGCTGGTTTCCGACCACATCTTCGACAAACCCGCAGCAGACATCATCAAATAGGCAGGCACAACCATGGCATATAAAAACTACATCCTCGTTTGTGCTGGAACCGCTTGTGAATCCAGCAAAGGCATCGCGCTCTACGAAGAGCTCGAAAAAGAACTCAAGGCCCAGGGCGTCGAAACCGAAGCCCAGCTCGTGAAAACCGGTTGCTTCGGTTTCTGCGAACAGGGCCCGATCGTCAAGATCCTCCCCGACGAATCCTTCTACGTGAAGGTCGGTCCGGAACACGCCAAACAAATCGTTTCCGAACACATCATCAAAGGCCGCCAGGTCACGGACCTGCTCTACGACAAGGAACAGGCCGCCGGCTCGAGCCACGACAACATCGCCTTCTACCAGAAGCAGCAGCGCATCGTGCTGCGCAACTGCGGCGTGATCAACCCCGAGTACATCGATGAATACATCGCCCGCGACGGCTATGCCGCGCTCGAAAAAGTGATCTTCGAAATGAGCGCCGACGAAGTGATCGCGGAGCTCAAGGCCTCCGGCCTGCGCGGCCGCGGCGGCGCCGGCTTCCCGACCGCCATCAAATGGGGCTTCACCAAGAACGCCGAATCCGCCCAGAAATATATCGTCTGCAACGCCGACGAAGGCGATCCGGGCGCCTACATGGACCGCTCCACCTGCGAAGGCGACCCCCACTCCGTACTTGAAGCCATGGCCATCGCCGGCCGCACCGTCGGCGCCAACCAAGGCTTCATCTACATCCGCGCGGAATATCCGCTGGCCATCGAGCGCCTGGAAAACGCCATTGCCCAGGCCCGCGAATACGGCCTGCTCGGCGACAACATCCTCGGTTCCGACTTCAGCTTCGACGTCGAGCTCCGCCTCGGCGCCGGCGCCTTCGTCTGCGGCGAAGAAACGGCCCTGCTCGCCTCGATCGAAGGCAAGCGCGGCATGCCGATTCCGCGCCCGCCCTTCCCCGCCGTCAAAGGCCTGTGGGGCAAGCCGACCGTCATCAACAACGTTGAAACCTGGGCGAACATTCCGATGATCATCCTGAAGGGATCGGCCTGGTTCAGTAGCATCGGCACTGCGACCACCAAGGGCACCAAGGTGTTCGCGCTGACCGGAAAGATCAACAACTCCGGTCTGATCGAAGTCCCGATGGGCACCACCCTGCGCGAGATCATCTACGACATCGGCGGCGGTATTCGCGGCGGCAAGAAATTCAAGGCCGCCCAGACCGGCGGACCTTCCGGCGGCGTGATTACCGAGGAGTTCCTCGACACCCCGATCGACTACGAAAGCCTCCAGTCCATCGGCTCGATGATGGGTTCCGGCGGCATGATCGTGATGGACGAAGACGACTGCATGATCGACGTCACCAAGTTCTATCTCGAGTTCACGGTCGACGAATCCTGTGGCAAATGCGCCCCCTGCCGCATCGGCGGGCGCACCAACTACAACATCCTCGACAAGATCTCGAAGGGCCAGGGAACGGTTGAAGACCTCGACACGCTCAAGACCCTCGCGCAGGCCATGCGCAAGGCGTCGCTCTGCGGTCTCGGCCAGACGGCCCCCAACCCGATCATGTCGACGATCCACTACTTCGAAGACGAATATCTGGCGCACATCAACGACCACACCTGCCCGGCCGGCAAGTGCAAGAAACTGATCACCTACACCATCGTTGAAGACAAGTGCATCGGCTGTACCGCCTGTGCCCGCGTTTGCCCGACCAGCTGCATCAGCGGCGAAGTCAAGAAACCGCATACCATCGACCAGAGCAAGTGCATCAAGTGCGGCCAGTGCTTCGAAAAATGTAAATTTGACGCAATCCTCAAGGGATAAGGAGATAAACAAATGTCTATGATTGAAGCTGAAATCAATGGAATTCCAGTAAGCGTCCCGGCGGGAACCACGATTCTGGATGCCGCCAAGGCAGTGGGCGTGAAAATTCCGAAACTGTGTTACCACTCCGACCTCGACGCGTGGGCCGCCTGCGGCATTTGCGTGGTCAAGGTCGAAGGCTCCCCGAAAATGCTGCGCGCCTGCGCCACGGCCATCGGCCCGGGCATGAAAGTGATCACCCACGACCCGGAAGTGGTGGAAGTCCGCCGCACGGTGCTGGAGCTGATCCTTTCCACGCACCCGAACGACTGCCTGAAGTGCGGCCGTTCCGGCAGCTGCGAACTGCAGGACCTCGCCGCCGACTTCGGCATCCGCGAAATCCCGTTCGAAGAGCGCGTTGAGCGCATCACGCCGGACACCTCCACGGGCTCGATCGTGCTGAACCCGGAAAAGTGCGTCAAATGCGGGCGTTGCGTGCTCGTCTGCCAGGAGATGCAGGGGGTCTACGCCCTCGAATTCATCGGGCGCGGCGACGGAACCCGTTTGGCGCCGGCCGCGGACGTTACCCTCAACGAAAGCCCCTGCATCAAGTGCGGCCAGTGCGCCGCGCACTGTCCGGTTGGCGCGATCTACGAGAACGACCAAACCCGGATCGTCTGGGATGCCATCAAGAAGAGCGAAAAGCATTGCGTCGTCCAGATCGCCCCGGCGGTCCGCGTCGCGATCGGCGAAGCCTTCGACCTGGAACCGGGAGCGTTGACCACGGGCAAGCTCTACAGCGCCCTGCGCCGGATCGGCTTCGATGCGGTTTTCGACACCAACTTCTCGGCCGACCTTACAATCCTCGAAGAAGGATCCGAGTTCGTTAAGCGCGTGACCGAAGGCGGCGTGCTGCCGCAGATCACCTCGTGCTGCCCGGCCTGGACCGACTACATGGAAAAATACGCGAACGACTTCATTCCGAACTTTTCCACCGCGAAGTCGCCGCAGCAGATGCTCGGCGCCATGGCCAAGTCCTACTACGCGGAAAAAGCCGGCGTCGAAACCAAGGACATGTTCGTGGCTTCGATCATGCCGTGCACCGCGAAGAAATTCGAGGTGTCGCGCGACGACAACATGAGCTCGACCGGCTTCCAGGACGTGGACGTGGCGCTGACCACCCGCGAACTGGCCCGCATGATCAAACAGGCCGGCATCGACTTCAACTCCCTGCCGGAAGATAAAGCCGACAACCTGCTTGGCGATTACTCCGGCGCGGGCACCCTCTTCGGTGTCACCGGCGGCGTGATGGAAGCGGCGCTGCGTTCGGCCTACTACCTGATCACCAAGGAAGACCTGGCCGACGTGAACTTCATGGAATGCCGCGGCCTCGAGGGCGTGAAGGAAGCCGAGATCGACATCAAGGGAACCAAGATCCGCATCGCGATCGCCCATCAGATGGGCAATATCGAAGCGGTCCTCAACCGGGTGCGCGAAGCGAAGGAAAAGGGCGAAGAGACCCCCTGGCACTTCATCGAAGTCATGGCCTGCCGCGGCGGCTGCATCGGTGGCGGCGGACAGCCCCACGGCGCGACCGACGAAATCCGCAAGGCGCGCACCGCCGGCATCTACTCGGACGACGAAAAGTCGGTCCAGCGTTGCTCGCACCACAACCCGATGATCACCAAGATCTACGAGGATTATCTGGGCGAACCGCTGAGCCACAAGGCGCACGAGTTGCTGCACACCGGCTATCACGAACGCAAGATCTACAAGAAGTAAATCCGTTCGGCCCGATAACCGCAAAGACCGTCCCTTTCGGGGGGCGGTTTTTTTGTGCCCGTGCCTTGCTTTATTCATCGCGGCAACTAGACTGCAATAAATCGAAAACCACAGGGTTATACTGCACCTATGAAATACACAAACCTTCTGAAACTGGCACTCTGCGCCTCCGTCTTCCCCGCGTTCGATTCCGGTGCCCAGGGCACCCCGCCGGTGGCCCCGGCCGGCCGGCCCACCCGGGCCGCCGCCCCGTTCGCCCAGCCAACGGCCGCAACCCCCAGCGTGGCCAAGGCGTTGCGCGACGGCACCAAGCCCGAGGAAATGGTGACCTTTGCCATGGAGCAGATGGACCTCGATCTGGTGATGGAGCAATACTGCGAATGGACCGACAAGATCTACCTCAAGACCGACGACGTCAAAGCCAGCATTACGCTCCGCTCCGACAAGAAGATCCCCGTTTCCGAAGCCATCAAGGTGGTCGATGCCATCCTGGCCATGAACAACATTGCCCTGGTTCCCATGGGCGACAACTATATCAAGGTGATCCAGGCCACGGCGGGCGACCTGACCGGACAAGGCACCGACATCACCTTCCTGGATCCTGACCGGGAATTGGCCGCAACCGACAATTTCATCACCACGATCATCCAGCTGAAGAACGTCACGATCCCGGAAGTGCAGGCCGCCATCCAGCATGTCTTGCACGCCTACGGCAAAATCCTCACGCTCGAGCGCAGCAACAGCATCATGATCACCGACACCGAGGCGAACATCAAACGCGCCCGCGAACTGATCGATTTCATCGACCAGGCCACCGTCCAGATCGAACCGAAGATCTACCAGATCCAATATGCGGAAGCCTCGGACATCGCCTCCAAGATCAATGAGATTGTCGCAGCCGCCCAAGGCGACCAGAAAACGACGACCCAAATCCCCACCACCGCGGTCCGCACGCCCGCAGGCGTGATCCGCGCCAGCAGCGCCTCCAAAACGCCGACCAAGGCCACGGTCACGGGAACCGAATCCACCGGCGCGGTCATCATCGAGGGAACGGTCAAGGTGATGTCCGACGAGCGCACCAACATCATCATCATCTTCTCGCTGGAGAAAAACTTCGCCTTCTTCGACAAAATCATCAAGGTGCTCGACGTCGAAGTCGAACCGGCCACCACCTTCGAGGTTATCGGCCTCGAATACGCCGACGCGGTCGACATTTCGGGCACCATAAACGATCTGATTGGCGCGGCCAGCAGCTCGCGATCGTCCGGCTCCTCCCGAAGCAGTTCGAGTGCTTCCCGTTCCGCCGCAACGGATTCCTCGACGCGCGTCACCCCCAACGCCCTCCCTCCGGCCGGCA
The DNA here is from genome assembly GCF_041622395.1 of Pontiella sp. Lineage (NCBI taxonomy): Bacteria > Pseudomonadati > Kiritimatiellota > Kiritimatiellia > Kiritimatiellales > Pontiellaceae > Pontiella > Pontiella sp. Next base: position 15,547 of record NZ_JBFJYW010000030.1, read on the forward strand.
ACGTATCGCTCGAAAACCTCAACCGGTTGTCGGAAGACACCAAAGTCCTGGCCGACGAACGCACCAACTCGATTTTGCTGATGGGCAGCAAGCACGACATCGCCGCCATCAAACAACTCATCAAGAGCCTCGACATCATGCTTGAGCAGGTCGTGATCGAAGCGGCCATCTTCGAAATCGGCCTGACCGACTCCCTGCGCCACGGCATCGACTGGCTCTACCAAGCCAGCGACGGCAACAAAGTGGGAGCATGGGATGGCACGAGCCTGACGGATTCGACCAACGGCCTCGGCACCGTTTCCTCGAGCGCGCTGACCTACTATCAAAACATCACGGGCATCAACACCGAATTGGCGATCAGCCTGGCCGCAAGCGACAGCGATGCCAAACTGATTTCCACCCCGGTCATCATGACGACCGACAACACCGAGGCCACCCTGAGCATCGGCGAACAGCGCCCGGTCGTCACATCGACCTCCTCCTACGCCAACAGCTCCGGCACCCAAAGCTCGACCTACGAATACAAGGATATCGGCATCCAGCTCACCGTTACCCCGCGCATCAATCCCCAACGCTTCGTCGTGATGGAAGTGAACCAGACGGCCGACCAGCTTGGCGGGACCGTCACGATCGACGACAACGATGTGCCCATCATCCTCAACCGCGAGTTCAGCGCGTCGATCGCCGTGCCCGATGGCGGAACCGTGGTACTCGGCGGCCTCGTCTCCAGCGAGATGTCGGACAGCGTCACCAAGATTCCGTTGCTCGGCGACATCCCCTTCCTGGGGCGCTACCTGTTCAGCTCGGTCTACAAGGAAGAGGTCCAGCGCGAACTGATCGTGCTGATGACCCCCTACGTCATGACCGACATGAATGAAATGTCCGGACAAACCAAACGGCTCTACAAAGGCGCCGGCTTCAAGCAGGAGGACTGGGGCAAAAACAATTGGTCGCAAAGCAAGCTGCGGGACATCCCCAATCCAATCGAGGGAGAAGAGGTGATGGACAAGGACTATCAACCGACCCAGCCGGTTGTTACGCCGGAAACCGCTCCGGCGGAAACGGATGACGCCGAGTTGATCCGCTTGATGGATGCGATGGGTGCCGAACAGTAACCCCCTCCCGATGCGGCGCGTCCATTTCATCGGCATCGGCGGGGTCGGCATGAACGGCCTCGCCCAGCTGGCCAGCAAAGCCGGCTACTCCGTCAGCGGCTCGGACCGCGCCTACGATCCCGAAGCACGACTGTTCAAATGCCTGGATCGGCTCGGCATCGGGCTGTTCCCGCAGGATGGAACCGGCATCGCGGAAGACACGGATCAGGTGGTGTTCAGCACCGCCATCGAATCCGACAATCCGGAAATACTCAAATCCAACGAACTGGGCATTCCCCTGCTCCACCGGGCCGAATTCCTCAAGCAACTCGTCGGCGACGGCGAACTGATCGCCGTTGCGGGAACGGCGGGCAAAACCACCACCACGGGCCTGCTCGCCTGGATCTTCGAATGCCTCGGCAAAGATCCCAACGTCTACAACGGCGCCGCCATCCTCAACTGGCAAACGGAATCCAACCTCGGCAACATTCGCAAAGGCGCCTCCAATCTTTGGATCATCGAGGCCGACGAGTCCGACAAATCGTTCCTCAATTTCCACCCCGCCCACGCCATCATCACCAATATTTCCAAGGACCACTACGAACTCGACGAACTCCACGCCATGTTCGACCGGTTCGAGTCCCAGACTTCGGGAACCACCCTCCGGGGCGATGGCGGGCGCCATCCAATCCCGATTCTGGGCAAACACAACGAAGAAAATGCCGCCTGCGCCGTTCGCCTCTGCGAAGCGCTGGGCATGGATCCGGAACGCGTGCGGGAGGCGGTCGCAACCTTCAAGGGAATCGAACGCCGCCTCGAAATCGCCGGCGAAGCCGGCGGCGTTACGGTGATCGACGACTATGCCCACAACCCGGCCAAGATCGCGGCGGCACTTTCGGCGGTTGCAGCACGGTATGGAACCGTCCACGCGTACTGGCGGCCGCACGGATTTACGCCGCTCTCCCAAGGACTCGACGATATTGCGGCGGTCTTTGCGCGGCACGGCAAGCGGCATGGCGGATCGCTCTTTATCCTGCCCGTCTACTATGCCGGAGGAACGGTGCGGCGTACGGTAACTTCGGCGGAGCTGGTGGAACGGATTGAATCGGCTGGCGTTCAGGTTGGCCTTGTGCAAAATTACGAAGCTTTACAGGCCGAACTCCGGAGGCGGGCGGCTCCCGGCGACGCCATCCTGGGGATGGGCGCGCGGGATCCGGAGCTGCCCCGGTTCGCGAAACGATTGGTTACCGAATGGTCGATACCCCGATAATTGAAAGCACGAAAAATCCCCGCGTGAAGGCGGCGGTTAAACTACGCAAAGCCAAAAACCGTACCGAAACCGGCCGCACGATCGTTGAAGGATACCGCGAGATCGGCCGCGCGTTCGAAAGCGGATGGAACTTCATCGAGCTCTACTACTGTCCGGCGCTTTATCTCGCAACCGATGAAGACCGGTTGGTTGAAAAGATCGTGCAAAGCGGCGTTCCGGCCTTCCCATGCTCCGAGGACGCCTTCCGCAAAATGTCCTACCGCGACACCCCCGACGGC
>NZ_JBFJYW010000031.1:0-18080 GCF_041622395.1 Pontiella sp.
CACCGGCGGTTCCGTTGCGGCGGGAGATGCCTCGACCGACGTCGGGAACTTCGATGACTACGACTTTGCTGATTTTGCGACGGCCTCGGATGTCGAGTTCCGGGTCTATTGGCAGGGAGACGCGGCCGATGGATATACTGCGCGGGTCTATGTGGATGAATTGCGCATCTTCGGCTCTTTGTCCGCCTATTCCGTTTGGGCCGCCGGCCATGCCCTGGCCGGCGCCGATGCGCTTCCAGATGCCGATGCCGAGAACGGCGGCATCGGCGACGGCTACAGCAATCTGGCGGAGTTTGCGCTGGGCATGGATCCGACCCTCCCGGATGCCGGTTCCAGAGATTGGTCGGGCGTTGCGAACGAAGGCGGAACGAATTGGTTCGACTACGTCCATTACCGCCGGTCGGATCATGCCGCAGCAGGGCTGAGCTATCTGCTGATCGACTCCACCAACCTGATCGATTCGGTGACCCACACCAATGCGCAGGACCAAATCCTCATCGGGCCGTCGATCGATGGCTATGAGCCCGTCACCAATCGCTATGAAGCCGACGAACCGCTTCGATTCATCAAGCTCGAGATCCGGCAGGACTAGCCGGACCCGGGGAATACGGATGACCAATTGGCGGGGCCAAATAATTAAATTAAAAGGAGAACCATGAAAACAAATCGGATGCAGTCTTTAATCATGTGCGTTGGCCTGATGGCCTGTTCGGCGCATGCCGCAGTAAATATAACGCTCGTCGGCGATGGTTCCGGCTATGATGTTGTCGGAACGGGGGCGGCGGACCATGAAGCCACGGCATATCGCTCTACGGGAGTGACCAAGACCTACGATATTGATGGAGACCAGGCATATGGTACAGCAGGGCTGCTCATGTTCGGCGACGGGGGAGCCGAGGTAAACAATCAGCCATTCACCAAGCGGACGCAGGTTGGTGTCGACTGGGCGACCTTTTCCCAGGGTTCGGATTTTACCAGTATTGCTCAGGGGTATGGCCAGGGGCCGATGGATGATCCCACCGCCGCAATCGGCGCAACCGTCGCGGATTGGGGAACGGTGGGTTCAGCCGTTGCTGCTGGAAACTCGGGGGCCGCAGGAAATTGGAATGAAATCGTGTCTTTTACGGTTGATGCCTCTGCACCGCAGCAATTTCGAATCGGTCTGGTTGGCGGAACGCAGGGGCAGTCGGATGGCCGTTGGGATCCGACGGGCTACCGATTGAGTGAAGGCACGACCATCGTAACGGTGGCCGGGCTCGAGAATAACGGCAATGGAAACCCGAATTTCGTCTTTTTTGATGTCGATCTGAACGGCGAAACGAGCGGCACCTTCACCATAGAAGGCCAGCAACGCCTGAATACGCAGGGGGCCAGCTTGGTGGGGGTGACCTTTGATGTCCCCCCCGGCGGCGTGTTCCCGACGGCGCCGGAAATCGCATATTTCGTCGTGGCCCATACCGAGATGGAAGGGCAGGGCAAGGCGGCCTGGTCGGTCTCGAATGCGGTTTCGGTAACGATTCTCGATGCGTCGGACGATCCGGTGGCCGGGGTCTCCGGGATTCGGGGCACGGTCGACATTACCTACATCTCCGGCGATACGTTCACCTTGGTCGCGGAAAGCAGTAACGGTTTGCAGCGGACCCAAAGCCAAACCATTACCACGACGACCACGCTGGAGGATGAGGTCACGTTCACTTTTACCGATTCTCCGCTGACGAACTATACCGATCCCACCGCGCTGACCCGCCGGGATCCGAGCGATGTGATCAAGGTGGGCGACACCTGGCATGTCTGGTACAGCAAGGCCGCCGAAGGGGTGACCTCCGGCTACGATGCCTCGGTTTGGCATGCGACCTCCACCAACAGTGGAAACAGCTGGGTCGAGCAGTCCGAGGCCATTCCGCGCGGGTCGAACACGGACGACTGGGATGTCACCAGCACCTTTACCCCCAACATTCTGTTCCACGACGGAACCTACTACCTCTACTACACGGCGGTCGGCCCCAACTTCACGCAGGATTATGCGGAGGAGGGCAAAACCCGCATCGGCGTGGCGACGGCTTCCAGCCCCTATGGGCCATGGACCAAATATGCGGGGAACCCGGTTTTGATCCCGTCTGCGGACACGACGAAGTTCGACAGCTTCCGCATCGACGACACCTGCATGGCCGTGCGCGGCGGCGACGTCTGGATGTATTACAAGGGGCGGCCCTGGGGGTTGAGTGCGAGCAATACCAAAATGGGCGTGGCCGTTGCCACCAACGGGGTCGGCCCGTTTGTGCGGCAGAACGGCGGCGACCCGGTGCAGCTCGGCGGGCACGAAGTCCAGATCTGGGCGGATGAAAACGAAGGCATCTATTCGATGGTCAACGGCGTCGGGCCGGCGGAGCTGACCTACACGATCCAGTATGCGGCCGACGGCCTTAACTTTTCCAAGTATGCCGATATTTCGTCGGATGAGCCGGGCGCGCCCGGAATGTTCCGCTGGGAGCTGACCGATCCGTCGCTGGGTTGCCGGCCGGACTGGGGCGTCTATGGAACCCGTCAGATCGGCCGCTATGAAATCGACTTTCCGGTTCCCGAGGTGACCTTCACGTTCGATGCCGTCAGTGGCGTCGGGCCTGAGACCGGCGTTTACCGCCGCGACCCGAGCGATATCATCAAGGTGGGCGACACCTGGCACGTCTGGTACAGCAAACCCGAAGGCGCCGCCAACGGCCCCGCGACGATCGGGCACGCCACCTCCACCAATGCGGGACTCGATTGGGTCGAGCAGGCCGTGGCGATACCGCGCACCCCAAACAGCTGGGATGGCGGCAGTGCGTTCACGCCGAACATCCTGCTGCACGAGGGGATCTATTACCTCTATTACACCGGCGTCAACGACGAATACTGGTCGACCAGCGGCTATGTGGAAGACCAGAAGTTCCGGATCGGCGTGGCTTCGTCCGACAGCCCCTACGGCCCGTGGACGAAATATGCCGGAAGCCCGATCCTCATTCCCTCTGCCGACACGAACAAGTTCGACAGCTTCCGCGTCGATGATTCCTGTTTGACGGTAAAGGACGGCAAAATCTGGCTCTACCACAAGGGCCGCCAGTGGAACAACACGCCCTCGAACACGAAGATGGGCGTGTTGATCGCCGACGATCCGCTGGGGCCGTTCGTGCGCCAGAACGGTGGCGACCCGGTACAGCTCGGCGGCCACGAAGTGCAGATCTGGATGGACCGATACGAAGGCATCTATTCCATGATCAGTGATGTCGGCCCGACCGAACTCATACACACCATTCAGTATGCCGCCGACGGCATGAATTTCAGGTTCTATGCCGATGTCTCCGAAACCGATCCCTCGGCGCCGGGCATGTACCGTACCGAGCTGACCGATCCTGCTGCCGGTGCAATGCCGGAGTGGGGCATGTATGGCGTTTCGTCGCTTGCCCGGTTCGAGATGGATTATAACGATTCGGGGGCGTTGCGCATGCAACTGGCTCCCGCTTCGATCCAGGAGGGCAACCGGGTTGGCGATTGGATCGGCGATTTGACCGTTTCCGGCGCGTCGAGCTATGCGTTCGAGCTGTTGCCGATCATCAACACTAACGACTTCCTGGTCGGCAGCGCGGCGCTTTCGGCCAACACCGTTTTCGATGCGTCGGCGACCAACGAGCTCGGCCTGTTTGTTCGTGGAACTTCGGGGAGTTCAACCGTCGATGCCTATTTCGACGTCGATGTGCTCGAAGCCTCCGGCATGCGCAAATGGCGATTGGACCAGTTCGGGGCCGATGTCCTTGCGCAAGCCGGCCTCGAAGCCACGGTCTGGGGGGATTCGGCCAATCCCGACGGCGATGCGTTTTCGAATGCGGACGAATACGCGGCCGACACGCTACCGCAGGATTCCAACTCCGTGCTGCGGGTCGAAACGCTCGGCATCGATGGCGCGACGGTGGAGCTTTCATGGATCGGCGGCGTGCTGGCCACGCAGTATGTCGAGACCTGTTCCGCCCTGACCGGCAACACGGCATGGACGGTGATTGCCACCAACCTGCCGCCGACGGCGGTTTCCAATGTTTGGAGCGGTGCGCTGATCTCCGAAGACGATGCGGCCATGTTCCGGGTGAAGGCTGTCCGCTAGTCCGTTTGGAATTCGTATGTTTAGTGGGTGGTTTCGCAACGCGGCGCCCGGCCCGCTATCCCCTAAAATGGGGATAGGCAGGCGGGGCGATCCGGTTGTATATTCCAACATTCTGCCGGTGATGCGGAGTGGGGCGATGCATCCCCGCGAGACGAGCGATTAACCATGGAGAGAGGTTCTGGATGAAACGAGTTGTTCCGATTGGATGGGGGTTGCTGGCCGCGTTGGTTGCGTCGGCGGAAATCGAGCCGACGTGGGAGTCGATGGCCGCGAACTACCAGGTGCCGCAATGGTTCCAGGACGGCAAGATCGGCGTCTGGATGCACTGGGGAGTTCCGTCGGCGACCGACGAGAACCGTCCGAACGACGGCTCGCACTACGGCCGCCGCATGTACGGACCGAACGACGGCGAAACGGGCGGGCAGTTCAAAATGACCGAGGAGCTGACGGCGTTCCACACGAAGCGCTACGGGCCGCCCGCCGAATTCGGCTACGAAGATCTGGTGCCGTTGTTCAAGGCGGAGAAATGGGATCCGGATGCGCTGGTGAAATATGTCAAAGAAAACGGCGCCCGGTTCATCATGCCGGTCGCCTGCCACCACGATAATTTCGACATGTACGATTCGTTCCATCCGTGGAATTCCGTCGACATGGGGCCGCATCGCGACACGCTGAAGGAGTGGAAAGCGGCGGCAACCAAGTATGGCCTGAAGTTCGGCGTTTCCACGCACCTGTATTGGTCGCCGCGGTTTTTCAATGCGGCCCGGAAATACCAGACGCCCGGCACGCCCGAGGCGAAGCTGTTCAACATGGAGTTCGACCCGAAGGGTTATCCGAGCCAGGACAGCTGGAACGAGCACTGGTATGCCCGCTGCTGGGAGATCATCGAAAAATACGATCCCGACATGTTCAACAACGACGCCCCCTTTCCCGATGAAAAGCGCGGCAAGTCGCTGGGCGTGAAACTCTTTTCGTCCTATGTCAACCGCGACCTGGAGGAAAACAACGGCCGGCAAACCGTCGTCTTCTCGTGCAAAAACGGCAATCTGGACCGGCGGGCCTTCACCTACAATCTGGAGCGCGGCGGTTCCGGCAAGATCCAGTCCGAACCATGGATGTGGGCCACCGACCTTTCCGGCGGCTGGTACTACCGCAAAGGGGCGGTCAACCGGATGAGCATTCCGGTGATGATCGGAAACGCCGTCGATGCCATCAGCAAGAACGGCGTGGTCATGATGAATATCGCGCTCAAAGGCGACGGGACCATTCCCGAAAACCAGGCCGCCTATCTCGACGCGTTCGGCGATTTCCTGAAAATCTGCGGTGAAGGAATCTATGGCACCCGCCCGTGGAAAACCTTCGGCGAAGGGCCCTTGGAGGTGAAAGATGGCCGCCAGGGCGAAAACCACGCGGCGTTCTCCCCGCAAGACCTTCGCTTCACGCAAAAAGACGGGGTGCTCTATGCCTTCGTGCTGGCGCCGCCCACCCAGGATGTCGTGATCAAGACGCTGGCGACCGGCGGCTTGTTGGGGCAGGAGATTGCCGCCGTCGAGCTGATGGGAAGCCCGGCGCCGGTTGAATGGAAACGCTCCCCGGAGGGCTTGACGATCCAGCTCCCCAATAAACTGCCGGGACCGATCGTCAACGGTTTCCGCATCACGCTGAAAAACTAGCATGGCCGCCGGAGCCGGTCCGGCGGAAGGCCCAAACGTGAAGAAAACCCTGTTGGCTCTATTTGCATCTGCGGCATTGATCCCTGCCTTCGGCGAGGATCAATCCGAAGACGTGCTGTTGGTGCATGCCGCGACGGTTGAATACGGCACCACGGGCTACGGCTATGGCTCGGATGCCGCGCTGAAGTATATCGCCGAGTTTTTGTGGGGCCTGCTGGAAGCAACGGACGGATACCGCACGGCGCAGGTGGATTACGACAGCGAGGGCTATGCGCACTCGCTGGCGGACATCTATTACGATCCGATGCATGCGGGCCTGAAGGCAACCATCGGGGCGGGCTATCGGTACGTGGTCCTGTTCGAATCCGAACAGGGCTCGGCTTTCCCCGAGATCATGTATGAAGGGTGCCGGCAACTGTCGCAGGTCGTCTTGGAGGCCGGGGGCACGCCGCTGCTGATGATGTATCGGTCCGACACCGTCGAGACCGGGCAATATGGCGAATATGCCTACCGGGCCGCCAACGGTTGCGGGATTGACGTGGTGCCCGCGGGCTACGCGATGGAACTCGCCGGGTTGCAAGGAAAACAAACCAGTGCGAATACGGCCCGGCAGGCGTGGATTTCCGCCTGCGCCATCTATGCCGAAATCACCGGATTGGACCCCGCCGCAACGGGCTATGCGCCGAGTTACGAACATTTCGATTTCTACTACAACGACTACGTCGACACGCGATATGAACTCTCCGGCGCAGACGTGGCTGCGCTCCGGGACCATGCCGTCGATGCCGTCTCGACGCATGCGACCAACGTGCACTACACCACCGGCTGCGAACTCGATGGCGCCGTCGTCTATCGCGCTTTCGATGTGTCGATTGCGCCGATTACGAACAACATCCACTATTTCTACAAAGGCTCGAGCACGCACGAATTCACCGCAGAACGGATTGACCGACTCCTCGACGCCCCCGAGAACGACCCGCTTTCGGCCTCGGTGCACTTTTTGGGCAACCAGAACTTCGACACCCGGAATTGGACCACCAACGATCTGACCCTGCGGGCCGGCACGTTTGCCACCTATGCGGACCAGGGCCTTTTCCTGTTTGCGGGGGGATCGGAAGAGGGCGCCGATGCCCAGGATATCGTTGAGTCCAACCAAGCGAATCTGATGCCGATGGTGTTCGACTGGATCAAAGGGTTCGACAGCAATACCGGGACGGCCTCCACGACCTCGGCGCTGAACAACCAGGATTGTGCCGACTTGTGGGACCACTATCACCAGCGCGGCTGGAAGACGATTCCGCTGACCGTCGGGCTGGGGCGGCTGAATGAGGCCATCCCGAATTTCGCCGCCTCCGACGACGATTTGCATCTTTCGGACCCGATGCTCTACATGAATGCGTCGATGATGCTCGCCGCTTCCATGGGCCGGCGCTTGGCCGTTCCCGATGCGTTGTCGATTCGGCGCGGTTCCTGGACCCAGGCCCAATTGGCGACGGCGATTGAGCTGGGCCATGATTTGGTCAAGGAGCTGGCCAACCTGTCCGAAACCTCGGCCTATGTGCCCGACAGCGCGCTTGCGATTGAGACGGATGCCCTGCCGGAACAGACCGTTGGCCAGCCCTATGCGCATCGCTTGTCGGCCTCCGAAGGCGATGGCTCCTATGCCTGGGAGCTGGTCTCCGCCGCGGGGCTGCCCGACGGGCTGGCCTTGTCTGGCGACGGTCTGCTCTCCGGAACCGCGACGGAGGACTACGGAACCTGGAATCTCGCCTTCAAAGTGACGGACGGGACCGGGGCGTTCCGGAAAAAGGGGTTGAAGCTCAACACGGGCGTGCCGGCCGCGACGGACTTGGTTGCGGGAACGTATAACGGGCAATCGGTCGAAATCACCCTGCCCATCTACGGGGGCGATCCCGAGGGCCTCGCCTATTTTTACACCCTTCCAGCCGGGGGGACACTGACGGGCGAGGCGCCCTATCTGGTCTATACGCCGAACGCCGGAACGTTGAGCGACTCGTTTACCTACTACTTCAGCTACAACGGGGTGACGTCGGAGGTGAAAACCGTATCCATCACCGTGACCGATGCGATCCTTTATTTGGATGCATTCGACCATGATACGCTGGCCACGAACGCGACCGGGGTCGGCGGCGGCCTGGCCAACAATACGTTAAGGGGTTGCTCGTGGCAGGATGACGGCAACCTGCAGTTCGATGATTCCGGCGGAACCCATTACGAGCGCCGAGCGCTGGCCTATTCCACCAACGGGTTCGCGTCGGCCACCGGCTTCGAGCTTTCGGTCGATTATTTCATCAGCAGTCTGGCCGGGGCCGGCGCGGTGCGGCTCTCGTTCGGGTTGGTTGCCGACGATACGGCGTTCGATGCGTATTCGGGGTTCGATCCGTTCGGGGTCGAGACCTCGGTCTACGGTTTAGGCGTGTGCATGAACAAATTGAATGCGCTGATCTTTACGGATGGTTCCTCGACAACGAACCTGGCGACGGGATCCTTCGTTGCGGGAGCCAATACCCCCGTTGTCCTCCGCGTCGAGCCGGACGGTTCCGGCGGGGCGGACTGGGCCTGGTCGATCAACGGCGTTGGCCAGGGGGACGGCCACATCGAAGCCTTCGATTTCAGCCGGAACTTCCACTTCGTGGCCTATGGGCAGGACGACCAGTATAACCTGAGAATCAACTCGGTGATGCTCAAGCGGATCGTGCTTCCGGACGCGTTCGATCTTTCGTTGGGAAGGGGGGCGGCGGCCGGCGAACTGGTTTTGCGGTGGCCAACCGAACCGGGTTCAACCTATGGCTTGATGGCCAGCACGAACCTGGCCGATGGGGTTTGGGAACCCGTCCTCACCCCTGTTTATGGCACGGGAAAAGAGGTTTCCGTAACCAATCCGATTTCCGGGGATACGCGGTTCTACCGCGTTTTTATCGAAGAATAAAGGGTATCAAAATGGAGCGTTTGAAAATGAAGCAGTTGAAAGTTGATTCGGTCGGTCGGTTGTTATTCACGGGGGTTATGCTCGCGGCCGGCATGCCCGTCGTCGGTGCCGAACCGCCCGCCGGCCAGACGAAGACCAAACCGAATATCGTCGTGGTGGTGGCCGACGACATGGGCTGGGGCGATTCGGGAACCTTCGGCAATGACCTGATCCAGACGCCGAACATGGACCGTTTGGCGGCGGAAGGGGTGAAGTTGACCCAGTGCTATTCCGCCTGCGGCGTCTGTTCGCCCTCGCGCTCGGCGATCCTTACCGGCCGCACGCCCTACCGCAACGGCGTCTATCGCCATCTGTCCGGAAAACACGATGCCCATCTGCGCGACAGCGAGATCACCTTCCCGGAAGTGTTGAAAACCATCGGCTACGAAACCTGCCACGTCGGCAAATGGCATCTGCTTTCGGCGCAGCAATTCAACAATCCGGATTTCCCCCAGCCGGACAAACAGGGCTACGATTATTACATGTTCACCCAGAACAACGCCGAGCCCAGCCACAAGAACCCGGATAACTTCGTCCGCAACGGCGTACCCGTCGGGCCGACCGAGGGCTATTCCGCCCAGCTCGTCGCCAAAGAGGCCATCCATTGGCTGACGGATCTCCACGATCCGAAGAAACCCTTCGCCATGACGGTTTGGTTCCACGAGCCCCATTCGGAGATTGCCACCGACCCGCGTTTCGAGGCGCTCTACAAGGGGCATAAGAACAGCAAGTACATGGGCAACATCACCCAGATGGACAACGGGCTGGGCATGGTGCTGGATGCATTGGACGCGCTGGGGGTCAGCGACAACACCCTGGTGTTCTTCACCTCCGACAACGGGCCGGTTCCGGCCTATGGCGGTTCCTCCGGCGGGCTGCGCGGCAACAAGCGCAGCCAGTATGAAGGCGGCATCCGCGTGCCTGGGCTGGCCCGTTGGCCCGGAAAAATCGAGCCCGGCTCCGTCAGCGATGTGCCCGTGATCGGTTCCGACCTGTTTGCCACGACGCTCGGCATCGTCGGGGTGCCGCTGCCGACCGATCGCACGATCGATGGCGTCAACATGCTTCCCGCGTTGCAAGGCAAGCCGGTCGCGCGCAAAATCCCCATGTTCTGGCGCACGCACGTCTCCGGGCCGAACGAACGCGTGGCCATGCGCATCGGCGACTGGAAGATCGTCGGCGACGAGACGCTGACCCAGTTCCAGCTCTACGAAATCCAGCAGGATTGGAAAGAGCAAAACGATTTGGCCAAGCAGATGCCGGAAAAGACCGAGGAGATGAAAGCCATCCTGATCAAGCTCTGGGCCGACATCGCGGCCGAAGGCCCGCACGAATGGTGGGAGCACGAGCGCCAGAAGCCCTCGAAAGGCGGAAAACTGAATTATTGATTAACTCGCATCGGGAAACGTGGTTTTATGGGACCGGATTCGCGTGGTGGGCGTCCGGCCCTGAACCCGGTCGGGCATCGCCACAAAAAGAACAACGCCGGCCTTCGGCATGGAAATGAAATTCGGGAGTAGTGACTGAGGATGAAAAAGAACGCGCTCAAGGGGTTGTTGGGAGTTTTGCTGTCGTTGCTGATGCACGGCGCAGGCGCCGCCGACAAAAAGCCCAATGTGGTGATTTTCCTGATCGATGACATGGGCTGGAAAAACCTGGGGTGTTTCGGGGCGGAGCTGTATGAAACGCCGAATATCGACCGGCTCTGCGCGGAGGGCATCCGCTTTTCGCAGGCCTACACGTCGGCGGCGATCTGCGCACCCGCCCGGGCTTCGTTGCTGAGCGGCATGCACCCGATGCGTTTCGGCATGTGGAACCACCTGCACTACATCACGCCCGGCACCAAGGTCCTGCCGCAGTTCCTCAAGGAAAACGGCTATCAGACCTGGCATGTCGGCAAATGGCATATGGGCAATCCAAAGGAAAAAACGCTGCCGGCCGATATGGGCTTTGAAAAGAGCGCGGGGGCTTCGATCGCGTTCGGTCCCGGCTCCTATTTCTGGCCGTTCGGCTGCGATCCGGATACCGGAAAGCCCCTCAAGGCCCGCATGAGCGTGCCCGACATGTGCAAGGTCGGGAAAAAGGGCGACCAGCTGACCGAATTGCTGACCGATCAGATCGAGGCCATGTTCAAGGCCCGCGACCCGAACCGCCCGTTCTACCTCAACTTCTGGCCCTATTCGGTGCATAGCGGACAAGAGACCTCGCCCGAGCTGAAGGAAAAATACCAGCGCAAAATCGATGCGATGGGGCTGACGCCAACCTATCGCATCGACGAGAAAACCGGGGCCAAGCTATTGACCAGCGAGACCAATCCCGTCTTTGCCGGCATGGTTGAAACGCTGGATGTGCAAATCGGCCGGGTGATCCGAATGGTCAAAGAGGCCGGCGAATACGACAACACGCTGTTTATCTTTTATTCCGACAACGGGTGCACCACCCAGAACGTGCCGTGCGTCCCCTTGAACGGCGGAAAGAATTCCACCTACGAAGCCGGCGTCCGCGTCCCGGCGTTCATCATGTGGAAAGGTCACGTTCGGCCGGGGAGCGAATATGCGAAGCCGGTCTACATCTGCGATCTGTTCGACACGGTGCTGGATGCCGCAGGCATTGAACAGCCCGACCGCGAGGACGACGGCATTTCGCTGATGCCCATTTTCAACGGGCAATCGCTTCCGCCGCGCCAGTTCGTCTGGTATTTCCCCGACGAGCGCGCCTGGTGGGCGCAACGCCCCAATGCCGCGATCTACGACGAACGCAGCGGCATGAAATACATCTCCTTCTTTAACGGCGACGCCGATGAAATGTATGATCTGCGCAACGACCTTGCCGAGGCGCACAACGTGGCTTCCGAATATCCGGAGCTCGGGGCCGACCTGAAAAAGAAAACCCGCGCGTTTTTGAACCAATACTATAAAACCACCAAGGCGCCCCCGAAACGGTATGCCGACGGCGTCGAGACCTTTCTTACAACGGATTGACCGGCCCGGCGGCCGTGGCCCAAGTGGCGAAGGAACTATATGAACAAAGTAAATCTCATCGGTTTTGTTGCGTCGGTCTGCTTCGCGGCGGCGGTTAGTGCCGCGCCGCCATCGCGGCCGAACGTAATCATCATCTTGACCGACGATCAGGGCTATGCCGATCTGGGTTGTTTCGGGGGCGGGCATGTCAAGACGCCGCAGATCGACCAAATGGCGGCGGAAGGGGCGAAACTGACGAGCTTTTATGTGGCCGGTTCGGTCTGCACGCCGTCCCGCTCGGCCCTGATGACGGGCTGCTACCCGAAGCGCGTCGGTTTGGCCGGCGGCGTGTTCCTGGCCGCGGACAAGAACGGGTTGAACCCGGAGGAAGTCACGATCGCCGAGGTGCTCAAATCGGCGGGGTATGCCACGGGCATGTTCGGCAAGTGGCACCTCGGCGACCAGCCGGCGTTTTTGCCGACCCGCCAGGGGTTCGATGAATTTTTCGGCATTCCCTACAGCCACGACATCCATCCGTTCCACACCAACCCGAAACACCACTTTCCGCCGCTTCCGTTGCTGGAAGGCGAGACCGTGGTCGAGCAGGAACCCGATGCGGATTACCTGACCCGGCGGATCACCGAACGGGCGGTCGATTTCATCGGGCGGCACAAAGACGGCCCCTTTTTCCTCTATATCCCGCACCCGGCCCCGCACCGGCCGATTCATGCGTCGCCGCCCTTCATGGACGAGGTGCCGGACGCGATCAAAGCGAAGTTGGAACACGAAGAGGGGGTGGATTACGCCACCCGCGATAAACTCTATAATTATGCCATCGGCGAGATCGATTGGTCGGTCGGGCAGATCCTGGATGCGCTGAAGGCGCAGGGCATCGATGGCAATACCGTGGTGTTCTTTACGTCCGACAACGGGCCGTCGGTTGGAAAAACGGGGCCGCTGTCGGGCGGGAAGGGCAGCTCCTACGAGGGCGGCATGCGGGTGCCGGGCATCATTAGCTGGCCGGGGAACGTTCCCGCCGGCCAAACCATCGACGAACTGCTCTCGACCATCGACTTGCTGCCGACCTTCGCCAAACTCGCCGGAGCCGAAATCCCGTCCGACCGCGTGATCGACGGCGCGGATGTCTGGCCCGTGCTGACCGCGGGCGCCGCCGGTCCGCACGAGGCCTTTTTCTATTACAAAGGCGAGCGGCTTGTGGCGGTGCGGTCCGGAAAATGGAAGCTGCATATCGGAAAAACCCAAGGAAAGGCGCCTGCCAAACGGGGCAAGGGGTCGAGCTCTCCGATCATGGCGCTGTATGATTTAGCGGCCGATCTGGGCGAAAAGAACAATGTGCTGGAGTCCAATCCCGAGGTTGCGGAACGTCTTCGTTCCTATGTGACGGCCTTCGAGGTGGAGCTGGCCCGCAACAGCCGCCCGGCCGGAGTGGCGCAAAACCCGCAACCGCTCACCAAATAAAACCGCTGGAGGTCTCGGTGAAATCAATCAAACATCCCCGTTCCCTGCTTGCCGGGCTGCTATGCGTTGCGCTGACCTCGGTTTTCGCGGCGGAGAACAAACCCAACATCATTCTCATTTTCGCCGACGACCTCGGATATGGCGACGTGGGCTGCTACGGCTCGAACCTGAAAACGCCGGCGATCGACCGAATGGCCGCCGGCGGCTTTCGTGCGACCGACTGCCTGGTGGCCGCCAACGTGTGCGGTCCGTCGCGGGCGGCGCTGTTGACCGGGCGCTATCCCATGCGCTGCGGCCATCCGATCTCTAGGCATCCGTTCCCGAAATACGCCGACTACGGGATTGCGCCCGACGAGCTGACGATGGCCGAACTGCTCAAATCGGCGGGCTACCACACCAAGATGGTCGGCAAGTGGCATCTCGGGTTTCACGTCGAGGGGTCCCATCCGCTCGACGCCGGATTCGATGAATATCTGGGGCTTCACAGCAACTACAGCACCCAGAAAGATCGGGTGGACGAACGGACGATTTACCGCAACCGCGAGGTGTTGGAAAAGGAGGTCCCCTTTGAAACGGTGACGACGCTCTATACCGACGAGATCGTCGACTTCGTGAAGCAGAAACACGAAACGCCTTTCTTCATCTACTTCGCCCATCACATTGCCCATGACCCGATTCTGCCCAGCAGCGAATTCAAGGGCACCTCCGGAAAGCAGGGCGGCGGGATCTTCGGCGATTTCGTGAAAGAGCTCGATCACAGTGTCGGACGGGTGCTGGACGCGGTCGAAGCGGCCGGGATCGGCGACCATACGCTGATTGTTTTCATGTCGGACAACGGCCCGGCCAGACACGGGTCGGCAAAGCCGCTGACCGGCGGAAAGTATGTGACGATGGAGGGCGGCCACCGGGTGCCGGGGATCTTCTATTGGCCGGGGCGCATTCCCGCCGGGCAGGTTTCCGATGCCATGGTCTCGAGTCTGGATCTGCTGCCGCTGTTCTGCCAGGTGGCCGGGGTCGAGCTGCCGGCCGGTCGCACGTTCGACGGTAAAGACATCTTCGATCTGCTCGCGGGCAAGACCGCGCAAAGTCCCCACGACTATTTTTACTACTACAACGGGGTGAACCTGCAGGCCGTGCGCAAGGGATCCTGGAAGCTGCATCTGCCGCGCACGATTGACGATCAGCCCTATTGGGCGAAGAAGGGCGCCGGTCCGCGGAAGCCGTACCTCTCGCTGGATCAGCCGCTTCTGTTCGATCTGAAGAACGACGTCGGCGAGAAGAAGAACGTGATTTCCCGGCACCCGGAAGTGGCCGCCGAACTGATGAAGGAAGCGGAGCGCATCCGCCAGGAAATCGGCGATGTCCAACTCGTCGGTTCGGATCAGCGGCCCCATGGCCTGGTGAACCCGCAGGAAAAAGGCTCGGCCGACGGAACGGAATAAAATGGATGAACGTAAAATGGTGAAATGGATCGGAACATGGATGTTGATGGGGTTGGCGGGCGTCGCCGCTCCGGGGCTGGCCGCGGAGCCCGCCGCAAAACCCAATATTTTATTTATCTGTACGGATGAGCAGCACCCGGCCATTGCCGGCTATCGCGGGAATCCGGTCATTCAGACGCCGAATCTGGATGCGTTGGCGGCGGACGGAACGCATTTTACGCGCAGCTACGTTCAGAGCCCGGTGTGCGGGCCGAGCCGCGCATCCTATATGTTCGGCAACTATATCCATCGGATCGAGAACTGGTACAACGGCACGGCGTGGCCGACGGACGAGGTGACGTGGGCGGCGCGGGTAACCGACAAGGGCTATCATTCCGCGCACTTCGGCAAAATGGATTCTCCGGGGCTGTATGACCGGCTGGGTTTTACCGAGGAGTGGCATTCCGCCAAACGGCCGATCGCCAATCCGAAGGGGACCGATTCCCGTTTCTTTCCGGACAACTTCCGCAACGCCAAGGGCCACCTGACCGTAAGCACCTTCGATCCCGAGACGTATAAGGGCAAGAATACCGGGCAATACAAATATGACCGCCCGTCCACCGACCGCGCGCTGGCCTTTCTGAAGGAGCGCGGAACCGATGGCAAACCGTGGATGCTGCACGTGGGCCTGCTGATGCCGCACTGGCCGTTGACCCTTCCGCAAAAGTATTACGACAGGTATGCGGATGCCGAGATCCCGATGCCCTGCGACGCGAAGTTCCCCAACCCGAACCTGCATCCCGCCTTGCAGCATTTCCAAAAGTGGGACGGGCTGGATGTGCCGCCGGATGCGGAAAAACTGAAGGATGCGCTCAAGGCCTATTACGGGATGGTCTCATTCGTCGACGACATGGTCGGCGAGCTTGTCGCCGAGCTTAAGCGCGCCGGGATGTATGAAAATACCTATATCATCTTTACCTCCGACCATGGCGACAACCTGGGCGAGCATGGTTTGATCGGGAACAAGCATACGCCGTTCGAAGGCTCGGTCGCCGTGCCGCTGATCATCGCCGGGCCCGGCGTGAAATCCGGCGCGAAAGTGGATATGCCGGTGGCGCACGTGGATCTGTATCCGACGATCATGGATATGGCCGGGGTCGACTTCTCCGATCCGGCACTGCCGGGTAAAAGCCTGATGCCTGTACTGCTGGGGAAAGAAGCGGCCGCCGACCGCACCGTCTTCTCGGAATGGCATGGCGTCGGGTTCCCCGGGGCCTGGTACATGCTGGCGAACAAGCAGTATAAATACATCTACTTCGAGCGGGATCGGCCCAGCCTGTTCGATCTGGAGGCCGATCCGAACGAGCTCAAGGATCTGGCCCTGGATCCCGCCTATGCCGGCACCATCAAGGAGTTCGAGGCCGAGCTCAACCGCTTGCTTGATCCCGTCAAGGTGGCGCGGGCGGCCAGAGCGGCGCAGGGCCTGATTACCGCGGATGGCAAGGACCTCATGTTTGACGCATCCGCCAGACCGGTGGCGAAGGGCAAAAAGAAAAACGCAAAAAATCAGAAGTAGCATTGTGCGGCGCCCTTGAACCGGCGGAGAATTCATAAAGGTGCGTCTTAAGGATTGGGATGAAATTCAGTCGATTCATGACGATGCCGGCCCGTCCGATCCGACCGGATTTCGGCAGGCCCTAGCGAATAAACGGGCGCGGAAGCGTCCACGGATTTGAATAAACAAAAGGAATGGATATGAGCCCTCTGGTTAAGAAATTGAACGGTATCGTGTTGGCGCAGTTGGTCTGGTGTGCGGGCCTTCATGCGGAAGCGGAAAAACCCAACGTGGTGTTTATCTTTGCGGATGACATGAGCTACGAGACCATCCATGCGGCGGGCATGCTGGACATCGATACGCCGAATCTCGACACGTTGGTCGAGCGCGGCGCCAGCTTTACGCATGCCTACAACATGGGGGCCTGGGGCGGCGCGGTTTGCGCGGCCAGCCGTTCGATGCTCAATAGCGGACGCTTCGTCTGGCAGGCCCAAGGCGGCGTCAAATCCGGCGTTCAGGAAAAGCGCATGTGGTCGCAACGCATGCAGGACGCCGGCTATCAAACCTATATGACCGGCAAGTGGCACGTGCCCGGTGCGGAGGCGGAAGACCTTTTCAACGTGGCTCAGCATGTCCGCGGCGGCATGCCCAAGCAGACGGAGGCGGGCTATAACCGCCCGAAGAGCCCCGAGGATTATGAAACGGGCTGGAAACCGTGGGAAACCAAGTATGGCGGGTTCTGGGAAGGCGGCACCCATTGGAGCGAGATCGTTGCCAACGACAGTTTGGACTATCTGGCCGCGGCGGCGCAGGACGACAAGCCCTTCTTCATGTACCTGGCCTTCAACGCCTCGCACGACCCGCGCCAGTCGCCCAAGGAATACATCGACCGCTATCCGCTCGAGCGCATCAAGCTGCCGGAAAACTTCCTGCCCCAATATCCCTATGCCGATAAGATCTGCGGCTTGAACCTGCGCGATGAAAAACTGATGCCGTACCCCCGCACCGAATATGCCGTGAAAATCCATCGGCAGGAATATTTCGCCATCATTACCCACATGGACAACCAGATCGGCCGCATTCTGGAGGCGCTCGAAAAAACCGGAAAGGCCGACAACACCTACATCGTCTTCACGGCCGACCACGGGCTGTCCGTTGGGCACCACGGGTTATGCGGCAAGCAGAACATGTACGACCACAGCGTGCGCGTGCCGTTCCTGGTGGTGGGGCCGGACGTCAAGCCGGGCATCCAAATCGATGCGCCGATCTATCTGCAGGACGCGATGGCCACCTCGCTCGAACTGGCCGGCGCGCCGGCGGACGGAATTGATTTCAAGAGCCTGCTGCCGCTGCTGCGCGGGGAATCCGACGAGCACTACCCGGAAATCTACGGCGCCTACATGAACCGGCAACGCATGATCACCAAAGGCGACTGGAAGTTCGTTTCCTATCCCACCGCCAACGTCGAACGGCTCTTCAATCTGAAAAAGGATCCGAACGAGATGAACGACCTCGCCGCCAACCCGGAATATGCCGCCAAGCTCAAGCAACTGCGCGAAGCGCTGACGACTTTGTGCCTGGACCTGGACGATCCGCTGACCAAACCGTCCAAAGCCGGGGACAAGCGAAATAAAAAATCGAAAAACGCAGCGCATTGAGAATCGTCTGGCCGGAACCGCACCCGCGACGCGCAAGACTCGTCGGCGTGTTTGGGGGGATGGCAAAAAAAACTCCGGCGAGAAACCGCCGGAGGTTTAATTTTGTATAGGTCAAACGACCGATGGACGGGGATTCGCACCTGGGGCTAAATATCCGTTTGAACCGCGGTGATGGCCGTGCGTCCCCGACCTGAGGGCAACACGGGGGTAAGG